>NZ_CAAAFS010000065.1:6676-78870 GCF_900634755.1 Protofrankia symbiont of Coriaria myrtifolia | reverse complement strand
GGCAGGTCCCGCTCACAGAGCAGGTCCGGCAGGTCGGGTTCGTGGGCAGCGCCGAGCTGCGCCTGCTGAAGACGGCGTCGGTGACCGTGGCGGACGTCTTCGGCGCGCTGAGCCGGTTCGCGGCCATCGCCGGGATCGGCGCGCTGACCACCCACGGTTTCGGCGCCGTCGAGGTGGGACCGACCGTGTGACGCCAGGTGGTCTGGCCCGGCCCCGTCTCGGCGGAGCCGGGCCAGACCGGGTCGGATCGGGCCAGGCCGGCTACGGATCCGGGCGGGTCACAGGTCGAGGCCGGTGAGGACGAGGACCCGTTCGACGGTGAGGTCCTCCATGGCCGCGTGTACGCCCTCCCGTCCCACGCCGGAGTCCTTGGCGCCGCCGTAGGGCATCTGGTCCGCCCGGTAGGACGGGACGTCCCCGACGATCACACCGCCGACATCGAGCTGGCGGTGGGCGTGGAAGGCCGTCGCCACGTCGTGGGTGAAGATCCCGGCCTGTAGGCCGTAGGGGCTGTCGTTGATCCGGGCCAGGCCGTCGTCGAGCCCGTCGACCGGTTCGATGACCAGCACCGGCCCGAACACCTCCTCTCGTACCACCTTCGCCTCGGGTGGCACGCCGCGCAGCACGGTCGGGGTGATGGACGTGCCGTCCCGCTTGCCGCCGGTGACGACCGTGGCGCCGGCGTCGACGGCCTCGGCGATCCAGCGTTCGACCCGTTCCGCGGCGGTCAGGTCGATCAGCGGCCCGACCTCGGTCGCCTCGTCGGCGGGGTCGCCGGTGTGCAGCCGCTCGACCGCGGCCGTCACCTCGCTCAGCAACGTCTCGTACACGCTACGTTCGGCATACACACGTTGGACGGCGATGCAGGACTGGCCGGCCTGGTAGTTGGCGAACGTCGCGATCCGCTGCGCGGCCTGGCGCAGGTCCGACGGCGACGACCAGTCAGCGGCGACGAGCACCGCCGCGTTGCCGCCGAGCTCGAGGACGACGTGCTTGCGGGGCACGGCGTCCCGGATCGACCAGCCGACCGCCGCGGAGCCGGTGAACGACACCACCGGCAGCCGCGGGTCCGCGACCAGGCCCGGCATGGCCTCGTTCGGCACGGTCAGCACCGACCACGACCCTTCGGGCAGGTCGGTCTCGGCGAGCAGTTCGGCGAGCAACAGGGACGACAGCGGCGTCTTCGGCGCCGGCTTGACGATGATCGGCGCGCCGACGGCCAGCGCCGGCGCGACCTTGTGCGCGACCAGGTTCAGCGGGAAGTTGAACGGCGTGATCCCCAGCACCGGGCCGCGGGGGACGCGCCGGACCACGGCCAGCCGCCCCGCCCCCGCCGGGTCGGTGTCGAGCCGTTGCAGGTCCCCGGACCAGCGCCGGGCCTCCTCCGCGCCCCAGCGGAAGGTCGACGTCGCCCTGGCGACCTCGGCCCGCGCCCAGGTCAGCGGTTTGCCGCTCTCGGCGGTGATGAGCGCGGCGATCTCCTCACCGCGCTCGGCGATCCGGCCGCTGACGTGGGTGAGGGCGGCGGCCCGGCCGTGCGCCGAGACGGCCGCCAGCTCCCGCGCGGCCCGGGCGGCGGCGGCCACCGCCACGTCCACCTGGCCGGCGTCCGGTTGCGAGACCGTGGCGATCGGACGGCCGTCCCACGGGTGACGCACCTCGAATGCCGTCGAACCCGTCGCCGGCCGGCCCGCCACCCAGAACGGTTCGACCTTGCCCATGGATGCCACTACTCCACCTTCGTGCACAGGACGCTCGGAAGGGCGGCGCCACGCGGGACGGGACAACGTCGGGATACCGAACAACCGGCAACAACCGTCAACCAGCGGCGATGACCGGACGACCGAGTGGACGCGCACGTGTATGTACGCGCCGTGCCGACGCCGGGATCCCGGACGCCGGAGCCGGGCGCACAGTCACACCAGCCACACGGACCACGCCGGACGGCCGAGCGCAACACCCGTTGTGACGCCCACTGATGCCACCCGGTCAGGCAATACCCGGCCCGGGCGAGATGAAGCACCCTCTCGGGCAGGGCGAAACATCCACGGCGGCTCCAACGGCGGCTCCGCAGCGGCTCCGCGGCGGTCCCACGGCGGTCCCACGGTGACTTTCCACAGTGGCCTCTCACCGGCCTTCCCACTGTGGCCTCTCACAGTGGTTCCGCGGCGGCTTCACGGTGGCGGACGAAGGCTGCGGGGCGAGGCGTCCGTGGTCCGCCCTCGACGGGTTTGACGAACGAAAGCCAAGGGAAGTGACCACGGCTATGAAAGCGTCGTCGAATGGTGCGTATCGCCTGGAGGTCCGCCGGGGAGCCCACCGGTGACGACCCCTCCTGCCTGTCCCCGGTGCCTGGGGGCACTGCGTCCGCCTGATCTGTGGAACGACCAGTGGCGCTGCGAGGAGCACGGGGAGGTCGCACCGTACCGGGTCGCGACGTCGTCCCGCGAGCAGGCGCTGCTCTTCCTGGCGCGCGCGGCCACGGCGCCGGTCTGGGTGCCCTGGCCGATGCCGGTGCACTGGTTCGGCAGCGGGGTCGCCTGGGCCGGTGACGAGCGCACCGGGCCGCGGGCCACCGCGTTCGCCGCCGGCGGGCCGTCCCCGCTCGGTGGGCCGGCCGAGCTGATCCTCGTCGCCGAGGAGCCCGGGACGGGTCTCGGGGCGCGGCTGGCGGGGCTGTCGGGCACCGATCCGCAGCGCATCGGCGGCAAGCCCGAGGAGAAGATCGAGGCGGCCGGGCATCCGACCGCCCTGTGGCCGGTGCTCTGCCCACCCGACCGGGCGGTGTTCGTCGGGGAGGCCTACGGGGTGTGGCTGTGGGTCGCGCTCTGGCCGTCCGACGCGGCCACGCTCCTGCTCGAGCACCTCGTCCTGTGGGATCTGCGCAGTACCGAGATGCTCGCCACCTGCCTGCTGTTCGGCGCCGACAGCACCCACCTGTAGCCCGCACCGTAGCGCCATCCACAACCGTCGGCATCCACAATCACAACCACCGCGGAATACGGCTGTGGAACGTAACTGTCGGTCTCAGGCGGCACAGTTGTTGTTGGGTCCGCTGCCTGCGATGCGGACCACGGTCCTGGCGGCGAGCGCCGTGCCACGGCTCGCCAACGCGTGGACGGGCGTGTAGTCAGCCGGTGTCGTCTTCTTCGCCTCGGCCGTCGCCGCCCGCGCCGCCGCCAGATCGACCACCATCAGTTCCACCCTGTACTTCTGGCCGACGCTGCTGTCCCCGTCACCGAAATACTGGCGGCCGCGCCATGACGAGAGCGTGGACGGCTTGTCCCAGCCGAACACGTACGTGACGTACTTGTTGGGCTTCTCGCTGCTCAGATTCCGCACCGCGAGGATCAGGGTCTTGCCGGCCGGCAGCCGGGAGGTACCCGAGAAATAGGCGCACTGCCGTACCTGGGTCCCTTCGGCGGGTGCCCCGATCGCACCGGCGGGCCTGACGGGGGTCGGCTGGGTACTGGGCCGCTGGGTACTGCCAGGCGGCCCAGTGGTGGCAGGGTGCTGGGTAGGTGGCACCGACGGTGTGAGGACGTCTTCCCCGGGTGCCGCCTGCCTCGTGCCGGGCGGGGAGAACGCTGCGGACTCCGATGGCGGCACGGGTGTGACCGTGGCGGACGGCGGGCCGGTCGCCACGGGCCCGGCTGGGTCGGCCGGCCTGGTCAGGGGCGGGTCGGCCGACCCTCGATCGGCCGGCTCCGGCCACGCCCCCAGCAGACCGTCCGCGTTGGAAGGCCTCAGCAGGACGATCCCCAGCAGCACGGTGATCCCAACCACGACCAGCGCCGGCACCGACAGCACCAACCGGCCGCGCAGCGCGGCCAGGCCGGACGCCGGCCGCGCCCCGGGCTCGGCCTTCTCCGTCACCGACGTTTCCGACGGTTCCGACGGTTTTTCTCCCGGCGCTTTCGAGGGTGTTTTCCGCGGCGTTCCCGATGATACTTCCGACGCTGTTCCCGCCGAGACCATTCCCAGTAGCTGACCGGCCCATGCGGGACCATCCGAAGGCCGCCGCGCCGGATCCTCGGCGAGCATGGCGAGCACATGTGCCGCGAACGCCTCCGGATTAGGAACGCCAGCCTCCCGCCCGACCGCGCGCACCTCTTTCCTGAGCGTGCGGATGGCATCCCTCGACGGCTCCGGCGGAACTTTGCCGAGAACGCAGGCAACAGCCACGGCACCCAGCGAGTACAGGTCGGCCGACGGCTGTCGCGGGGCATACGGGTCCGCGATGACTTCGGGAGCCGTGTATCCGATGCTGTACATCCCGCCGCCGGAGCCGTCGTCGAGGAGACGCATCATGCTCAGGTCGACGAGCACGACCCCCCGTTCCGGATGAACAATGCAGTTACCCGGTTTGACGTCACAGTGAACGCTTGGATTACCCTTCATCTGGCTCAGGGAGTGCAGTTTGCCGAGCACGTCGGCGATCTGCGTGACGTACTTCATACGCTCGACGATCGTCCGGCCACCGGCCGGGGCACCGTAGACAAGCTCGGCAAGGGTCTCCCCCTCGACCCACTCCATCGCGAGATAGGGGATGTTCGCCTCGCCGTCCACGGCCCCCTCGTGGTGCGACCGCGCTCCGAGGAAGATCTCGTGCGGCTTCACCACATGCGTGGTTCCCAGCGCGTTCAGCAGAACGATCTGATCTTTCCAGCGTTGGATCTCCCTGGCGGACGGCCAGTCGTCGGGCCCTCCCCGCGGCCGGTTCAGGGACTTGACCGCGAACAGCAGCGGGAGGCTCAGCTTTCCCCGGTAGAGGGCCCGCCACACGGTGCCCTCGCCACCTGCGATTCCCTTGCCCAGCAACTCGTACTGGTCGGGCGCCTCCGGCGGCCCCACGAACAGGCCGTTCGGGCGCTCGGGATCCCCGGGATCAGAAGCCCCGGACCCAGGCGTAGTGGTCACTGTCATCCCGGCCTTGTTCTATCACGTGGAAGACCTTCGGCGTCCTCCACCCTTATCAGACCATTCCAGATCGCCCAACGCGCCGGCGGCCGTCAGAAGTCTTCTCACAGCGGCCCGCCCAGCCGACCATCAGAACGATCACACCATAGCCGCTTGTCAAGAATCAAGAATTGTCGACGGCCGACCGGGCGGGCACAGGCGGATCATGATGTCCCGTTGTCCGTACAATACGTGGCGATACGCAGGACACCCGAGTCACCGTCATCGCCAGGGAGACCTCATCGTGGCCGGTCAACGGTGTGATCCATCGCCTCCGGGCTACGGTTACAGCCCGCCACCGCCGCTGAAGAAAAAGCATCACCTCGAGCAGGCGAACCGAAATGTTCCGACCATCTCAGCCGGCCAGCCGGCCAGCCGGCCAGCAGCCCGTCACGCCAACCGGGCAACATAAGATCGTTCATACTGGCACGAGTGAGAGATTTCACCCAGGGCCGGGCCACGGTCAACGCGTCGATCTGGTCCCAGTGACGCACGACATCCTCGGCGGTTGACGGCGGTGGTGGTCAGCCAACCGCTGAAGATCAATAAACGATCTTTTCCGAGGGGCTCGTAAGCTCATCGACGGTTGGACTGTGTCCGGCAACAGATGATCATTCCGGTGAGCGTATGTACACCGGGCCGGGAACGGGAAGGGCTGGCGGAGATGACGGAACCTGGGACGGATGCCGCCCCGCCGGTGGCGGAGGTGGACCGGCGGCGGCTGCTGCTCATCGTCAACCCGCACGCCGGTGGCGGACGGGCCGCGCGGGCGCTGCCGGACGTGTCCGCCGCGCTGCGGCGCTGGGCGGCGGACGTGCGCGTCGAGCGGACCCGCGACATCGACCACGCCGCCGATCTCGCCGAGCAGGCCGTGGCCGACGGCCGGATGGCGGTCGCTCTCGGCGGGGACGGTCTCGCCGGCCGGGTCGCAGAGACCGTGGCCCGGCTGGGTGGGCTGCTCGCCGTGCTGCCCGGAGGACGCGGCAACGACTTCCTGCGCACCGTCGGCGCCAGCCGGGATCCGGTGATCGCCGCCACCGCCCTGGCCAGCGGCGTCGAGCGTCGCATCGACCTTGCCGAGGCCAACGGGCGGGCCTACCTCGGCATCGCCAGCGTCGGCTTCGACTCGGACGTCCAGGTGATCGCCAATCGGGCCCGGTTCGTCCGTGGCCAGCAGGTCTACACCTACGGCGCGTTACGGGCGGCGGCTGCGTGGAAGCCGGCCCGGTTCACCGTGGAGATCGACGACGGTGCCCCGCGCGAGCTCGTCGGCTGGACGGTGGCGATGGCGAACTCCGCCTGCTACGGCGGCGGGATGCGGCTGGCGCCCGAGGCGGAGCTCGACGACGGGCTGCTCGACGTCGTGCTGCTGGCGCACTGCGGCAAGATCACCTTTCTGTCGACGTTCCCGAAGGTGTTCTCCGGACGGCATGTGGACTCCTCACACGTCGAGGTGCTGCGGGCACGCAGCGTCCGGGTGGACGCCGACCGGCCGTTCCAGCTCTACGCCGACGGCGACCCGGTCGCGGACCTGCCCGCCCGGATCGTCCTGCGGCCGGGCCTGCTCCGCTTCCTCGCGCCGCCGGCCTGACCCGCTCCGGCTCGGCCCCGCCCGCGGCCAGCCCGGGCCCGGCCCCCGTGCCAGGGGCGGCGGCGCTCAGGCCAGTTGGGCGCCGGGACGGCCGTCCTCGACCACCCAGGTGGCGTCGGTGGTGACCGGCGCGTCCCGGCGCTCGATCGTCTCGGCCACCCGCATCTCGGCCCGCCACTCCCCGGGGGTGACGTGCACGCGGGTGTAGCCGCGCCGGTCCCCGCGGAAGTAGCGCACATGCGGGTTGAGCAGCCGGTTGTTCATCCGGACGAGGTCGTCGCTGACCATGAGGAACCCCGAGCTGATGGACGTGCAGACGAACTCGGTGCCGATCACGGGCGTCTCCGGCCGGTTGAAGTCGACCCGCAGGTCGTTCACCCACGCGGAGTGGATGTCGCCGGAGAGCACCACGGGGTTGCGCGCCCGGCTGTCGCGGACGGCGGACAGCAGTCTGGTGCGATACGGTACGTAGCCGTCGTTCTGGTCAAGATTGGTGAGGACGTCACCGAGACCGGCTGCGATCCGCGCGTGCAGCTGGGCCATCATCGTCTGCTGGGCGATCACGTTCCACCGGGTGGACGACGCCCGCAGGCCGTCGATGAGCCAGGCCTCCTGCTCAGCGCCGCTCATCGTCCCGGCGGTGTTGTTCTCCCCGAGCGACGCGTCACCGATGTCCTGGGACGCCCGGCCGGGCTGCGGGGTGCGGTACTGCCGGGTGTCCATCATGTTGAGGGTGAGCAGATCACCGAAGGTGAACCGGCGGTAGATCCTCAGGTCCGGTGAGCCGGGGACGTAGCCGACCCGGATCGGCATGTGCTCGTAGTACGCCTGGTAGGCGGCGGCCCGCTGCCGGGCGAACGCGGCCGGGTCCTGGTGCTTGTCCCCGGTGTCGCCGGACTCGTCGGTGAGGCCCGCGTAGCCGTTCTCGGTCTCGTGGTCGTCCCAGACGACCACCCAGGGCGCGGCGGTGTGCGCGGCCTGCAGAGCGGGATCGGACTTGTACTGTGTGTAGCGATTCCGGTAGTCGTCGAGGGTCCGGAGCTGGTTGAGCCCGGGGGTGGCCGGGGCGGTGTGACGGCGGTCCGGGAACCGGCTGTTCGGGTCGTACTCGTAGATGTAGTCACCGACGTGGACGACAAGATCAAGATTGTCGGTGGCGATCGCGTTGTACGCCGGCCAGTAGCCGTTCTGGAAGTCCTGGCAGCTCGCCAGCGCGAAACTCAGGCTCGACACCGCCGCCGAGGCGGCCGGCGCGGTGCGGGTCCGGCCGACCGGGCTCAGCACGGTGCCGGCGCGGAACCGGTAGAAGTACGCCCGGCCCGGCTGCAGGCCACGGACGTCGACATGCACCGAGTGCGCCAGCCCCGGCGTGGCGGCCTGCGTCCCGGCCGCGACGACGTCGGCGAACTTCTCGTCCGTGGCGACCTGCCAGTCGACCGGGATGTCGCCGCTGGGCAGCGGCGTGCCACCCGAGGGCGGCGCCACCAGCCGCGTCCACAGGATCACCCCGTCGGGCAGCGGATCGCCGCTGGCCACACCGAGGGAGAACACCCCGTCACCGACGCCGGGGATCGGGGTCGCCGGCCGCAGGGTCGCCCGCCCGGTCGGGCGCGGCGGTGCGGGCGTACCGCCCCCGGACGGCCCGCCGTCCGAGCAGCCCACGGCCGCCAGCAGCAGCGCCCCGCCCGCGAGAAAACCTCGCCGGGACGCGACGCCGGCCAGGCTCCGCCGGTGCGGGCCGGCGTCCGTACCGTCCGAGCCGCCAGCCACGGGGCCGGTATCCGCGGCGCTCCCGCCCGCCGGAGTACCGCTGCCTGCCGAAGTGCCCCTGCCTGCCGAAGTCCTGTTCACAACATCCCGCCCAGAATCCTGCCCGGAGCATCCAGGAGCCACGAGGCCCGCCGTCGTCACGGGGCCGACCGTCACAGTACCGGGACGTCAGCGGCGACCCGGTCACAGCGGAAAGTGATCCAGGGAAAACCACAGGCGAACGCTGCGGGTCACCGAGGCGGACGCCGGCAAAGCGGATGCGGATACGGATACGGCAGACGGGCACCGTCGATCGGATGCCGAACGGATATTGTGGGCGGGTGGCCCGGCGGAAACCGGTGTTCCGCGCCCGCCTCCACACATGTGATTCCACATATGTGATCCCGCGCATGTGCTCCTGCTCCGGGCATGCCCCGCGGGCGGGAAAGGCCCGTGAGAGGGGCAGGTCCGCGGACGGAAAGGGAGGGCGGGCTGAACACGCATCCGGCGATCCCGGCGGACGCAGCCGACCTGCACACCCATTCGACGGCGTCGGACGGCCTGCTGCCGCCCGCCGACGTTGTCCGCCTCGCGGCCGCGTCAGGCCTGGCCGCCATCGCGCTCACCGATCATGACACCACCGCGGGCCTGGCCGAGGCCGCGGCGGCGCTGCCCGCCGGCCTCACCCTGCTGCCGGGGGCGGAGATCTCCTGCCGGGTGCGGGTCGGCCGCGACCGCTGGGTGAGCCTGCACCTGCTCGCCTACCTGTTCGACCCGGTCGAGCCGGTGTTCGCCGAGGTCCGGGCCCGGCTGCGCGCCGAACGGGTCACCCGCGCCCAGCGCATGGTGGAGAAGCTGGCCGCCGACGGCCATCCGGTGGCCTGGGAGCGGGTCCGCGCCCTGGCCGACGGCGTGGTCGGACGCCCGCACGTGGCCGAGGCGCTTGTCGAGGCCGGTCTGGTGGGCAGCGTCCAGGATGCCTTCACCCCCGCCTGGATCGGCGCCGGCGGCCGCTACTGGGTGGACAAGGACGAACCGGACGTGGCCGAGGCGATCCGTCTCGTCCGCGACGCCGGCGGGGTCAGCGTGCTGGCGCACGCGTTCGCCAGCCGGCGGGGCGCGACCATCGGCCCGGACGTGATCGCGCGGCTGGCCCGCGACGGCCTCGGCGGCCTGGAGGTGGACCATCCCGACCACACCCCGGAGGCGCGCGCCCGGCTACGCCAGCTGGCCACGGACCTGGATCTGATCGTCACCGGCGCGAGCGACTTCCACGGAGCGAGCAAACCCCAGTCGCTCGGCGCGGAGACGACCACCCGGCAGGCGCTGGACGCGCTGGTCGCCGCGGGCCGCGGCACCGAACCGCTGACCGGCCAGGACCAGCCAGCGACCGGCCCGGCACCGAACCGCTGACCGGCTACGCGCCCTGGCCGCAGCCGCCGCCCGGTGGCTGCCGCGCGGGTGGGTAATGGTCGAGCCGGCCCAGCAGGTCTGCGAGTGTGTCCAGTTCGTCAGGGCTGAAATGGCTGGTCACGTGTTTGGACACCCCGGCGAGATGGGTCCGGGATGCGACCCGCAGCCGCTGGCGGCCTTCCGGGGTGAGGGTGGCCAGCGTCCCCCGCGCGTCCGACGGACACGAGCGGCGCTCGACCAGGCCCTCACGTTCCAGCCGGTCGACCAACCGGGTCAGTCCGCTGCGTGACAGCAGCACCGCCTCCGCGAGCTCGTTCATCCGCAGCGCGCCTTCCGGCGCCTCGGAAAGCTGCACCAGCACGTCGTAGGAGGCCAGCGGCAAATGGTGCTCGGCTTCGAGGTCGCTTTCCAGCTTGCGGGTAACGTAGGAATGAGCTCGCAGGAACTGGCGCCACGCGCGCATCGATCGCGGGTCGACCAGCGGTTCCTGTTCCACTGTTTGCTCGTCCACCGTCACGTGGATCAGAGTACGTCGGCGGTATGGGAGCGGGCCCGGACTCGCCAGGGATGTCAGATGATCGACAATTTGACCGACTCTGCCAGGTTGACAGCCAGCGCATCACCTCTCGACAGCCGTGCACGGCCCGTGGAAGATCATGGACGGCCCGGCTGGGCCAGTGTGCTGGTCGGCGCACCGCCGGCAGCCGCTCGTCCCGTCCCCGCTCCGCCCGCACCGGAAGCGGCCAGGTTCGGACCTCGTCGGACGCGTCCGGGCTGGACCTACGGCTATGGTGGACGTGCAGGCGTGTAGGCAGGAGCCGCACGCACCATCACACAGACCGGTCGAGGTTCTCTTGTCTGCTTCCCGGCCTAGCGCGGACGCGATCCAGGCAGCTCTCGCAACGGTGCTCGACCCTGAGATCGGGCGTCCGATCACCGAACTGGACATGGTCGAGTCGGTACGCGTCACCGATGACAACACCGTGGAAGTCGTGGTGTTGCTGACGGTCGCGGGTTGCCCGATGCGTGAGGAGATCGTCGCTCGGGTCGAGCGGGCGGTCACCGCGGTACCGGGCGTGTGGGGTACGCGGGTCCGTCTTGAGGTGATGACGGCCGAGCAGCGCACCGCCCTGCACACGAAGCTGCGCGGGGGGACCGCCACCCGGGCGATCCCGTTCGCCCAGCCCGGCTCGTTGACCCGGGTGTACGGGGTGGCCAGCGGCAAGGGCGGCGTCGGCAAGTCGTCGGTGACGGTCAACCTGGCCGCGTCGATGGCTCGCTCCGGGCTGTCGGTCGGCGTCCTCGACGCCGACATCTACGGGCACTCGATCCCCCGGATGCTGGGCGTGAACCGTCCGCCCACCCAGGTCGAAAAAATGATCATGCCGCCGCAGGCACATGGCGTCAAGGTCATTTCCACCGGCATGTTCACTCGAGGAAATCAACCTGTTACGTGGCGTGGCCCAATGCTGCACCGCGCGCTGGAGCAGTTCCTCTCGGACGTGTTCTGGGGCGACCTCGACGTCCTGCTGCTCGACCTGCCCCCGGGCACCGGTGACATCGCGATCTCGCTGGCGCAGCTCGTGCCGTCCTCCGAACTTCTTGTGGTCACCACTCCGCAGCTTGCCGCGACCGAGGTCGCGGAGCGGGCCGGCACCGTGGCGGTCCAGACCCGGCAGAACGTCGTCGGCGTGGTCGAGAACATGGCCTGGCTGCCCTGTCCGCACTGTGACGGGCGGGTGGACGTCTTCGGCTCCGGCGGCGGCATAGCCGTGGCCGAGCGTCTCAGCCGGGTCCTCGGGCACGAGGTGCCCCTGCTCGCGCAGGTGCCGATCGACGTCCGGCTGCGGGAAGGCGGGGACAACGGCGTTCCGCTGGCGATCTCCGATCCGGACTCCGAAGCGGGGAAGATCCTCCGGGGGGTGGCCGAACGCCTGTCGTCCCGCTCCCGCGGACTGGCCGGCCGTTCCCTCGGCCTCACCCCGACCCGGCAGCGCTGACCCACCCGAGTCCGGCCAAGATCTAGCCGGTCTAGCCGATCTTCATCGGTGATCTGCAAGGTGAGGTCGTAGTTCGCGAAAACGCTGGAACGCGGCTGTCTTCTGAACGGGCCTCTTGGGCCGCCGGTCAAACGCCCTGCTGGACGGGTCGGGAGCTCAGGTCGCGTCGGTATCGAACGGCGCGGCCGGCGGCTGGCCGGCCGCGGTGCCGCCACCGGTCGCGGGGGCGTCACCGCCCGCCCCGGAGGACACCTCCAGGCCCGATCGGCCCGGGCTGCCGGAGATGGTCTTCGTCAGGGAGGTGGAGGACACGGAGCCGGACGACGATGTGGTCAACGACGGCTTGGTCAACGACGGCTTCGCCAGGGACGTTTCGTTCGACGACGCCTTGGTCAGCGACAGGGTGGGCTTCACCTGGATGGCGGCGTCCTCATAGGAGCCTGAGTCGTAGGAAAGCCGTGGACGAGGCGGCTCCGCCGCCCCGGGGAGAGCATCGGAGTCGTCGTCGAAGAGCATCTTGTCGAAGGACGTCCGCTTGGACAGGTACGGCGGAAGCAACGGATCGTCGTCCTCGAGCAGATGCTTGCGGACGAAGGTCTTGGGGTGCAGAGTCCGCAGATCGAGGTCGGCGAACTCCGGGCCGAGCTCGGAGCGCAGCTCATCGCGCATCCCGGTGGCGGCCTGGCGGATCTGGCGCAGCAGCCGGCCCGCGTCACGGGCGACCTTGGGCAACCGCTCCGGGCCGAACACGAAGAGGCCGATCACCATCAGGACAGCGATCTCGCCCCATCCGACGCCGTTGAACACAGCCTCACACTACCCTGCCATCACGATCAACGAAACACGCTTCCCAACACCCACCGGCCAACCACTGCCCAGAACGTGCCCGATCGAGCTTCAGCCAGACGGGCAACACCTGGACGACCACCCGCCATGTCGCCGTCGTCACAATGCCGCCATTGCCACAATGCCGTCATCGTTACAGCCATCGTCACAACAGCTCCAGGGCTGAAGTTCCAGGTAGAAGTTCCAGGTGGAAGTTCTGAGGTGGAAGTTCCGGGGCCGTTCCCGAAGCTCCGAGCATCGCCCATGCTTCACCCACCATCAACTACCGGACACGGGTATCTGGCCATGACCGGTCAGGGCCGCACGGTCAGCCGGACTGCTCCTGCAGGGTCACCTGGGCGGCCTGCGCCCGGCCGTCCCGCTCGAACGTCACAGTGATCCGTTCGCCGACCCGGTGCGCCCGGCTCGCCGTGATCAGATCGTTGATGTTGCCGACGGCGATGTCTCCGATCCTGGTGATGAGATCGCCGGGACGCAGCCCGGCCAGCGCCGCCGGCCCCCCGGCCTCGACGCCACGGACCAGGGCGCCGGAAGACGCCCCGGCCGCGGCGGCGTTCGCCGTAACCGTGACCGCGGACACCCCGATGTGCGGATGGGTGGCCCGCCCGGTCCGGATGATCTCATCGGCCACCGACTTCGCGTAGTCGATCGGGATGGCGAAACCGACACCGATGTTCCCGGACGTGCCGCGCTCACCGTAACCACCGGGCACGGTCGCGATCGCGGTGTTGATCCCGATGACCTGGCCGTTCCCGTCCAGCAACGGGCCGCCCGAGTTGCCGGGGTTGATGGCCGCGTCGGTCTGGATCGCGCCGATGAGCAGCGACTCCCCGCCGGATTCCACCGGTACGGTCGGGTCACGGTCCAGTGCGCTGACGATGCCCGTGGTCACGGTCCCGGCCAGCCCCAGGGGCGCGCCGATGGCGATCAGGGGCGCGCCGACCACGAGCGATCCGGAACGTCCCAGCGTCGCCGCGGGCAGCGGGTCGGCCGTCCGGATCCGGATGACGGCGAGGTCGGTCCGGGGATCACGACCGACGATCTCCACCGGAATCGGCTGCAGGTTCTGGTAGCGGGTCACCGAGACGCGCGCTCGCGCGGTGACATTGGCCAACACGTGGTTGTTGGTCAGGATGTAGCCGTCCGGCCTGATGATCACACCGGAACCGGTCGCGGTCGCGGCCTGGGTGACCACGCTGATCGTGACCACGGACGGCAGCACCCGCGCGGCAATGACGGAGACGGGGACGCTGCGTTCACCCGGGGCTGACGTGCCGCCTGCCGCGTCCGGCGAGGCGGACGCGGACGATGCCGTCTGGCCGTGGTCGCTACCGGACGCGCCGTAGGCGCCGATCACGCCGCCGACCACCCCACCGAGCAGCCCCGCGAGCAGCATCGCCGTCACCGGGAGCGACGAAAGGCGGCGGAATCTTACTGGCGCAGCCCCCCGCCTCCTACCCGTCCGGCCCGGATACCCGACGTCGGCCAGCACAGCGGCGGCAGCGGCGTGATCACCCGCCCATGCGCTGCCGCCGGCAGGACCGACAGCGGCTGCTGCATCGCCGCCCGCGGCGCCCTCGGCAGTCGTGACGTCGGCGGCCACCGGGCCGGCGCTGACGCCCGTGCGCGCGGTAGCGCCCCACCACTGGGCACCGGCCGGCCGCCGGAATCCGGTCTGCGGCGCGGCAGCGCCGGGCCTCCCGGCACCGGCAACCGACATCGGCGCCGACGCCGGGCGGGCCCACCACGGATTGGTCGGCGGGTCGGACGGCCCACCAACAGCGCCACCGAGTCGGCTCGTATCGCGTTGTGTACCTGAATACGTCATTCCGGTGATATGACCTGGCTCCGGCAACTCCTGCTTCGCCCCGCCCGACCCCAGGCCAGCGGACACGCTCGCGGTGGATCCCGCCTGCGGCGGATACCCCGTGACGGGTCCGGAGTGCGAGGGGATGGCGACGTTCTCGCTGCCGCTACTCATGACCGCTTCGCCTCCCGACCGCCACTGGGGCCTGCCCTCCGGATCGTCGCCTGGCTCCGGTACCCGCCGCGAGTCGCTCCTCGCGACGCGTTGGAAAGCCCGGCATAGCCACCGATATTCAGCAGACCGGCTCCGGAACGTGTTCGGAGACGAGCTGAGTCGCCGTCAACCGCCGTGACACCCGCAGGCGGATGACCATAGCGCACCGCTCACGCGCCTACCACCGTACGGCCTGCGGCGCGGCTCCCGGACTGCCGGGGCAGCGTAGGTGACGTCCGTCATACGGACAGAGGTTCTTCCCAGCCACGGTGCCTTCGGCTGTCAGGGCGTGTCTGATGGATGTTGGTCGCCTGGGCGCCGCTCGCGCGATCGAACATCCGTCAGACGCGCCCTAAGTGGCTTTCGCCGCGTGGGTGCCGGTTTCCGCCTACGGCTTGCTGGCGAGAGGGCGTCGCACGCTGACTGGCACGGACACCACGGCGGCCGCCGGCAGCAGGCGGCTGACCCTGATCTCGGTGACGCCGGTGGCAAGGCTCGGCTGTACCACCGGCACCACAACCGGACGGGTCGACGACGCGGGCAGCCCGCCGGGGGCACGCACCTCCCCGAACGCGGCTCCCGCGACGGCGAAGAGCAGCACGGCCGCCGAGCCCACCAGGGTGCGCCTGGCGCGGCTACGGCGGTGCGCCGCGCGTACACGCGGGTCCACCGGCCCGGACGGCGGACGCCGGCCACCGGTGACCGGCATGGTCACGCGCGGCGTCATCCGTGGGCGGGCCGGCCATCCGGCCGTCCTCCGGCCGTCCTTCGTCGACGTCCCCGACAGGGACGCGGGCGAGACCGCGACGGCCTGCCCGATCGTGAACGTCCGCCTCCCGGTGGGCACATGTGTCTGTGGCGTCGACCACGTCGACCACGTCGAGCCAGCGGTGCGGGTGTCTCCCCAGCGGTGGGAGTGATCAGAATGGAACGTTCCAAGGGGGTCGGCGGGCAGTTGTGCGACCGGGCAGCCGACGGGAACCGCCGGATCAGCCGGAAACCCCGGACCGGCTGGCAGCGCCGGGCCAGCCGGATGCGCCCGGCCGTTGTCCGCGACGAAAGGGACACCCGTGTCCGTGACGAAGGGGGTGCTTGCCACGGAGGGAGTGCCCGCGGCGAACCGGGTGGGGATGGCGGCCACGGCCATCCGCAGCAGCCGGTCCGCCACACAACCCGGCAGCACAGGGCCGCCGAGCGCTGCCAACCGCGCCTTGAGACGACGCAGTTCGGCTACCTCCCACTGGCAGGCGGGACAGCGGGCGAGGTGCGCCAGGGCACGGTCCCGGTCGTCGTGGTCGAGTTGCTCGTCGACCAGCTGAGCGATCCGCTCACCAAGGTGGTGTCCGCTCACGCCTGCCGCTCCGGCGTGGACGTTGCACCGCCCACATTCGCCGTGGTCGGCTGTACGTTCGGCGCCGCCGTCCGGCGAGCGATCCGGTGCGATCGGTGTGACCGGCGCGCCCCGTCATCAGCCAGGGCGTGGGCATCGGCGGCGAGCGGGGCCTGCGGCCCGGTCAGTACCATCGGGGAAACGGCCGCGTCCCCGACCGGCTCATCGACCGCGGCCAGCAGCGCCGCTTCCCCGGCCGTGGCCGAGGAGACCGAGGAGCGCGGTGCCCGGTCGGCGAGCGCCTGCCGCAGCATCGCGCGTCCCCGGGAGATCCGGCTGCGGACCGTGCCGAGCTTCACTCCCAGGGTCTGCGCGATCTCCTCGTAGGAGAGCTGTTCGATGTCGCAGAGAACGACCGCGGCCCGGAAGTCCGGCGGGAGCGCGGCAAGCGCGCCTTCGATGTCGGCGTCGAAGTGCGACTCCGCGTAGACGGCCTCAGGGCTCGCCTCGCGGCCGGCCAGCCGCTCGGGGTCGTCCGGCAGCGCGTCGAAACGAATCTTCTGCTGGCGCCGCATCCGGTCCAGGAAGAGGTTCGTGGTGATTCGGTGGAGCCAGCCCTCGAAGGTGCCGGGTGTGTAGTCCGCCAACGACCGGAACACACGCACGAAGACGTCCTGGGTGAGGTCTTCGGCGTCGTGGGCGTTACCCGTAAGACGGTAGGCAAGACGGTACACCCTGTTACCGTGGTCCCGTACGACCTCTTCCCACGTGGGCGGCACCCACGCGGCCGGATCGCTACCGACCGCGCCAGCGACATCGGCCGCGACAGACCCGGTGACCTCCTCGTCCGAGGCCGGACGCGGTGGAGCCGGCCGGCCAGACGTGAACGTGGCCAGGCGCGCGTCCTGTCCGTTCACAGCCGCCTCTCGATCGGTTCGAGACGAACGTACCCGACGCGCCGGCCATGGCGCGGCAAAACCCGCAGCGGACACCGGCTGTTCTCCCCTCGATCCATCCCCGACACGAGGCGCGTTGCCAAGACGAACGCGCCATCAGCACCCGGCGTTCCCGTAGGCTGCCTATGTCATGCCCGACACAGTCACCGGGGCCGTCGATCCGACCGCCGCATACACGGAGGGCTTCCTTCTGGAAGACCCTCCCCTGCGGGCTGCCCGAGCCCGCGCCGAGGAGGTCGGTATCGTCCCGGTCGCCCCGGGCACCGGTTCCATCCTGCGCTTCCTTGCCGCCTCTGTGGCAGCCCGCACAGTTGTCGAAATTGGGACAGGTACCGGCGTGTCCGGTACCTGGCTGCTGCGCGGGATGCGTCCGGACGGGACCCTGACCACCATCGACGTCGAAGCGGAGCACCTGCGGCTGGCCCGCCGTACGTACGCGGACGCCGGCATGGCGCCCAACCGCAGCCGGCTGATCACCGGACGCGCGCTCGACGTCCTGCCCAGGCTCACCGACAGCGCCTACGACCTGGTCTTCTGCGACGGGGACCAGCGTGAGGCCACCGACTACTTCAACCAGGCCCTCCGGCTGCTACGGGCGGGCGGCATCGTGGTCTTCACCGGCGCGCTCGCCGGCGGACGGGTTGCCGACCCCGACGCCCGCGACGCCGAGACCACCGCGGCCCGGGAGCTGGTCACCGCCGTCCGCGACGACAGCCGGTTGACCCCCATGCTCCTGACCACGGGCAACGGCGGCCTCCTGGTCGCCGTGGTCGCCAAGTCCTCACCGGTCGGTTAGACCGGGACGGTCGTTCGGCCAGGCTGTTTCTGCCGCTCGCGCGGCCAGGCCGGCTTCAGGCCGGTTTTTTCGTCCTTCGTGTTTTCCGCACCTTCGCGCGACCGGGCCGTTCCGGACGGATGCCGGTTTACCCGGCCGATGATCCAGATGGCTTCCCGTGTGATGGGACATCCGTCGGACACGACCCGCGCCGGACCTGACCTATGCCGTATCGGCATAGGTCACCGGGCTGCCGGCAACATCATGGCAGGGCTCAGGAGGCCAGCCAGGCCAGGAGAGTACGTACGCCCCAGCCCGTTCCGCCCTTGCTGATCTCACCGTCGTCGGAGTCGGACCGGGCGGTGCCGGCGATGTCCAGGTGCGCCCAGGGCAGGCCACCGGTGAACTCCCGCAGGAAGAGCGCGGCCGTGATCGACCCGCCGGAGACGTTCAGCGCGGTACCGGTGTTCGCCAGGTCGGCCACGGTGGACTCCAGCGCCGGCCGGTAGTCCTCGACCAGCGGGAGACGCCACACCCGTTCGCCCGCGTCCGCCGCCGCGGACGAGAGCTGATCGGCCAGGACCTCGTCCGAGGCGAACAGGCCGGCCGTCCGGCGGCCCAGGGCGATCGCGATCGCGCCGGTGAGGGTCGCCAGGTCGACGATCGCGTCCGGTGCCAGGGTGGCCGCGTAGGCGAGCCCGTCGGCGAGCACCAGACGCCCCTCGGCATCGGTGTTGAGCACCTCGACGGTGGTACCGCCCCAGCAGGAGATGACGTCCCCGGGCCGCAGCGCACCCCCGTCGATCATGTTCTCGGCGAGGCAGAGCAGCGCGGTGACGCGTCCGGGAGCCCGCAGGGCAGGCAGCGTCACCACGGTCGCGAGGATGGCCGCCGCGCCGGACATGTCGGTCTTCATGGCGGTCATGGACGTCGCGGGCTTCAGCGACAGGCCACCGGAGTCGAAGGTGATCCCCTTGCCCACCAGCACCACGTGCCGGGCGTCCACCGGCGTCCGCTGCCCGGCCGTCGCGGGGCCGTTGTACGTCAGCCGCACCAGCCGCGGTGGGCGCGTCGAGCCCGCACCCACCGCGACCAGCCCACCGAAGCCCTCGTCGGCCAGTTCGTCGGGGCCAAGTACCTCGACGTCGAGGCCGGCGGCCCGGGCGAGCTCGACCGCGCGGTCGGCGAACCAGGCCGGTGACTTCAGCAGGCTCGGCGTATTGATCAGATCACGGGCGAGGTGGACGGCACGAGCGGTCGCGTCGGCGGCGGCGAGCGACGCTCGCAGATCGGCGTCCTGCGGATCCGCGACGATGAGAGTCACCTCCCGCAGGATCTTCGACGGCTCGTCGGCGACGTCGGACCCGGCACCAGCGGCAGCCTCGGTGCCGGCAGCGACCGGCTCGACGGTGGCAGGCTCGACAGTGGCAGGCCTGGCAGCGGCTGGCTCGACGGTGGCGCTGCCGGCGCCGAGGCCATCGGCGTGCCCCGCTGTGCCACGCGGGGCGTTCGCCTCACCCACCGCGGCGGTCGGGCGCCCGGAAGCGGCAAGTGGTCGGTAGGAGGCCAACGCCAGACCCTCGGCAAAGGCCCGCGCGGCGGCGGCGTCGACACCGGCGTGGGCGTCCGCGAGCACGGCGGCCCGGTTGGCCGGCCCGGCCCGGCGAGCCAGCGCGGCACCGGCGGCCCGCCACGCCGCCGCGTCCCGCCTGCCGGCTCCCACCAGCAGCAACTTACGTGGGCTGGCAGCACGCCCCAACGGGATAGCGATCACCTCGGCCTGGTCGCCGCTGGCGCGTTCCCCGGCAAGCAGAAGATCAAGATCTATGCCGAGCGACTCGCCGACCGCGCGTCCGGCCGGGGTGACCACCGCGAACGCACCCGCATCCTCCCGCGGGAGGGTCAGCAAAGCCAGGACCGGCGCACCGGCGTCCAGCGGGGCACCGGCCCACGGCCTCACAATCGGTGGGCGGGCAGCAGCCCAACTGCTGTCCACAACGTCAGACACGCTGGCTGCGCACGCTTAGCCGGCCGCCGACTTCAACGCGTCCCCAAGATCTTTCGCTTCGTCAGGCAACAGCTCCACCACGAGACGGCCACCCCCTTCGAGCGGGACGCGCATGATTATGCTGCGCCCCTCTTTGGTGACCTCGAGCGGACCGTCACCCGTCCGCGGCTTCATGGCCGCCATCGGTGCACCTCTTCCTGCCGTCGGACCTGCTACCACCAGCGATTATCCCGGAGAACAGGCCGGGAACCGAAACACGTCACCCCGCAGCGCCACAACAGACACAGGCCGACAGGTCCGCAAACCACCAAAGACACCCCCGGACCACCAACAAGAACACGATTCAAATCAACACCCACGATAAGGACACCGCGGACGACGGGAAAGCCACCACAGTGTCGCCCGCACGCCACCCACGGCGGTGCGACACGACAGCAGCCCCACAAGCAGCCCCAAGCCCCACGCCGCATCCAGGGCCTGGCAGGCAGGCGGCCCGGCGCGGGCAGGTAGCCAGTAACCCTCCAGCGTACGGCCGCTGGTGGGCGTCAGCCCGATGGCGGCGCGGGCAGGGAACTGTGCGGGCTGTCCGGGGTGTTCGACGGACGCCGTGTGCCGGCGGTGTCGGTCGGCTGGTGGGTGTCCGCGGTGTCCGGGCCCTCAGCCTGGCCTCCCCAACCGCCCTGGTCCGCGCCCCGGGCGGACCAGGGGTAGCGATCGAGTCGGGCGAAGGAGGCCAGCCGGACCATCTCCTCGTCCCGTCGCGCGAGTTCGGCGTCGCGCCAGGCAAGCTCGCTGGCAAGGCGCGCGAGCACGGCGTCCACGTCAGCCATTCGGTATCCCCGCAGCGCCATCTCGAACCGGATACCGGCCACATCGTCCGCGGACACCGTCGGTGACGGCAGGCGCTGGTCAGCCGCGTCGCGCGGAGCGGGCGACAACCGGTCGAACCTGCCCACCGCCAGGGCCGCGACGGCGAAGACGATGGCGGCGACAACCACGATCTCGACAGCGAGCAACACCCAACGATCGTTACACGGTCGGCAGAGTTCCGCCGCATGTGCCACCCCGTCCACATGCGTACACGGTTGCCGGGCCGCTCGGAGAGGTCCGCGATGCGCGCCGGCCCCTGCTCACGCCCGTGCGGCGGCCAGGCCGTGGCGTTGGCCCAACGACCGGGGCGCGGGCTCCCGCCCACGGTCGCGTGGCGGTCCGTGGGCGGGTGACCGGTTAAGCTGGCCTGGATGTCCACCGACGTCGAAACCGCCGCTGCTCCCGGAGCACCAAACACTTCCGGAGCACCGGCCGACCCCCTCCCGGTGCTCCCCGCGGGCTGTGGCGGTGACCTGCGGCTCGGTTCGTCGACGTTCCACCCGGCCGACCTGGTGATCATGGCGATCGTCAACCGGACACCGGACTCCTTCTTCGACCGGGGCGCCACCTACGGCGAGCGCAAGGCGCTGGCCGCCGTCGACCGCGCGATCGCGGAAGGCGCCCGGATCGTCGACATAGGCGGGGTCAAGGCCGGCCCTGGTGAGCATGTCGACGCGGCCGAGGAACTGCGCCGGGTCGGCGGGTTCGTCGCGCTGGTCCGCGCCAGGCACCCCGACATCGTGATCAGCGTTGACACCTGGCGCGCCGAGGTCGGCCGGATCGTGGCGGCCGAGGGCGCCGACCTGCTCAACGACGCGTGGGGCGGCGTCGACCCCCGGCTCGCAGAGGTCGCCGCCGAACATGGGTTGGGCCTGGTCTGCACCCACTCCGGGCACCAGCCGCCGCGTACCCGCCCGCACCGGGTCACCTACGACGACGTGGTCGCCGACATCGTCGCCACGACGACCGGGCTCGCCGAACGCGCCAGAGCGCTCGGTGTGCGACCCGAGGCCATCATCGTCGACCCCGGGCACGACTTCGGCAAGAACAGTCGTCACTCTCTGGAGGCGACCCGCCGGCTGCCCGAACTAGTCGCCACCGGATGGCCGGTGCTCGTCGCGCTGTCGAACAAGGACTTCATCGGCGAGGTCCTCGACAGCCCTGTGATGGACCGGCTGGAAGGCACCCTGGCCGCGACCGCGGTGAGCGCGTGGCTCGGCGCCAGGATCTTCCGGGCCCACCAGGTGGCACCGACCCGGAAGATCCTGGAGACGGTGGCGGCGATCCGTGGCACCCGCGATCTCGCCGTCTCGCGCCGGGCTCTCGCGTAGCGCCGGGCCGAACGTGACGCGGTCCGCCGTCCGTCCGTGTCCTCGCGTTACGGCAGGCCCGTTCCGGGGCCATCCCGGAGCCCGTCACGAGGACCGGGCTGTCCGATTCCCGACACACCTCCTCGGACGTTACGATGCCGCCGCTTCGCCACCTATTCTTGGCCTGATTATTACGGAATGGTTGTGGATGTGAATCCCGTATGTCACCACGAGCCGGATCCGCTCTGATTGCCGGGTGCCGGGATGCCGCCAGCCCGCGGCCACGCGCAACCTGGAGTCGGGCTCGACTTCGGGCCGGCGCCAGGTACGGTGCGGAGTTCCAGCATCCGGCACGAAGGCAACGAGTGGCGGACGGTCGTTCTCCGGCGCCGTCGGGTCATGACATATTCCAGACCACCCGCCCACGTCCACCACTTGTTGTCGGATGTCATTTCAACGGACACCTCGCGGACCCCGGCCCTGGGGTAGGATTCACTTCTGCCACCGGACGCCAAGATCTTTTCATACATGTCGAGGGGGCTGACCAGTGTCCTTCGAGTTCGACAGCCTGTTCAACTTCCGGGATCTTGGTGGACTGGCTCTGGACGACGATCAGGCTACCCGGCACGGGCTCGTGTTCAGGTCGGACGCACTGCACGGCCTGTCGACGAGCGATCGCGGCTACCTCCTGGACGGAGTGGGAATCGGTGTAATCATCGACCTGCGAACAGCCGAGGAGGCCGACGGCGACGGGCTCCAGGACCAGCGCATCTTCCCGGAACTCGAGACATACCATCTCTCCGTGATGCCGGAGGGTCGGATCGGCCGCGAGCCGTTTCCCGACGGTCGCGATCCCGTGGCACTCGCCGAAGGCTACTACAAGAACCTCGTTGAAGGCGCACCCACCATCGGGAAGGTTTTCGGCATCATCGCCGACTCCCTGGACAGGAACATCCCCGTCCTTTTTCACTGTGCCGCCGGCCGGGACCGGACCGGTCTCATAGCAGCCATTCTCCTGAGCCTGGTCGGGGTCAGGAACGACGAGATCGCACGGGACTTCCTGCGCAGCAACCACCATGCGCACCACATCGTCGCCCGGCTGGAACAGAATCCACTGTACGGCGCGTCGAGCACGACCGGGCTCGGCCCGGCGCTGCTACAGGCCCAGACCATGGACATATTCCTCGACCTGCTGCGGTCACGAAACGGCGGTGCCCTGACCTGGGCGACTTCGACCGGCATACCCACACCGATCATCGACGCGCTGCGCGTCGGCCTCGCCCCGGGTATTACGGGCATGACCGGCTGATTCGTACGGCCGATCCTTCGTACAACCGATTCGCGTCATGACGCTGACGCGAATCGGCCATCGGATGTCCGGACCGGGCTTCGAGACGCGCCGGCGCGCTCACGGCCGGCCGGGACCGGCGGCCGGCCCGGTCAGGTAGCGGCGTAGCACGTCCTCAGCGGTGTCGATCAGCTCCAGTTCGACGTGTTCGTCCCGGGTGTGAGCCAGATTGGGATCGCCCGGGCCATAGTTGAGCGCCGGGACGCCGAGGGCCGCGAACCGGGCCACGTCCGTCCAGCCGTACTTGGCGACGGGCGTGCGCCCCACCGCCCGGACGAACGCGGCCGCGGCCGGCGCGGTCAGCCCGGGCAGCGCACCGGCCGCGCTGTCGGTCAGCTCCACCGGGAACCCGTCCAGGGTCTCCCGGACGTGGTCGAGCGCCTGGGCAACGTCACGGTCCGGAGCGAACCTGTAGTTGACCAGAACCTCGCACACGTCCGGAACGATGTTGCCGGCCACGCCGCCGGTGATCCGCACGGCGTTGAGACCCTCCCGGTAGACACAGCCGTCGATCGTCACCGTCCGCGGCTGATAGCTGGCGAGCCGTTCCAGCAGCGGCGCGGCCCGGTGGATCGCGTTCTCCCCGAGCCATGACCGGGCCGAGTGCGCCCGGCGTCCCGGCACCGTGACGGCCACCCGCAGGGTGCCCTGGCAGCCGGCCTCGATCTCGCCCGACGTCGGCTCCAGGAGCAGCGCAAGGTCGGCGTCCAGCCAGTCCCGATGGTTCGCGGCCAGGCGGCGCAGGCCGTTGCGGACGGCGTCGACCTCTTCGTTGTCGTAGAAGACCCAGGTCACGTCGTGCGCGGGAACGAAACCCACGGACGGCGTGGACGCGGCGGTACCGACAGACCCCACGGAGCCCGCGAGGACGGCCGCCAGCCGCAGCATCACGGCCACCCCGGCTTTCATGTCCGAGGTGCCGCATCCGTACAGGTGCCCGTCCGCCAGCCGGCTGGGCAGGTTGTCCGCGATCGGAACGGTGTCCAGATGCCCGGCGAGCAGCACCCGGGTCTGCCGGCCCAGCTCGGTCCGGGCCACGACCGCGTCGCCGTCACGGTCCACCCGCAGCCCGCCGAGGCCGGTCAGGGCCTCCTCGACCGCGTCCGCGAGCGTACTCTCGGCCCCGCTCGGCGAGGGGATGTCGACGACAGCGCGGGTCAGCTCCGTCGCCGACAGGCTCAGATCAAGGCGCATGCCCGGGCCCCCGTCGCTTCGTCTCCCCGTCGGCATCTCTCCCCGTTGCCTCGTCTCCCCGGCTCAGGGGGCGACACCGTGCTCCCGCAGGACGTCGTTGAGCGCGAGCTTGTCGTGGATCTCCCCTTCGGCGAGTGTCCGCAGCACGAGGACGCACGGCAGCGCGTAGTCCCCGCCGGGGAACGACTTCACCCGGCTGGACCCGACCGCGACCGCCCGCTCGGGGATCTCGCCCCGGGGGTACTCCTCGCCGGTGTTCGCGTCGAAGACATGGGTGGACGCGGTCAGGATCGCGCCCGCGCCGAGCTTCGCGCCGCGACGTACCCGCGCGCCCTCCACGACCATGCACCGGCTGCCGATGAACGCGTCGTCTTCGATCACCACCGGCTTCGCGTTCGGCGGCTCCAGCACCCCGCCGATGCCGACGCCGCCGGACAGGTGCACCCGACGGCCGATCTGCGCGCAGGAGCCGACCGTCGCCCAGGTGTCGACCAGGGTGCCGGCTCCGACGTATCCGCCGATGTTGGTGTAGCTCGGCATGAGCACCGCGCCCGGTTCGACATATGCGCCCCAGCGGACGATCGCACCCGGCACCACCCGTACCCCGTCGAAGGACGTCTTCAACGGCACACGATCGTGGTAATGGAAGTCGCCGGCGGCGGACTCGGCCATCGGCAGTACCCGGAAGGCGATCAGGATGGCGCGTTTGGCCCGCTCGTCCACGACGACCTCACCGGTGTCGGCGACGTGGGCGACCCTCGCCTTCCCCGTGTCCAACAGATTGACCGCTTCGACCACAACGTCGTACACGGGACGGCCGTCCGGTGCCTCGGACGCGTCGGGGTTCTCCCACAACGTGTCGATGACGGGATCGATGGCGGTGTCAGAAACCGTAACCGAGGTGCTCACGGTCACGACCTTAACGAGGCGGCCAGCGGCTGCCCAACCGGTTGACTCCCCGGCTGGCTCCTCCGGCCCCTCCCAGGCCGGCCTGGGAGCATGGTCGGCCCATCCGACGGAGATCCCCACATCGCGGCCCGGAGACACACCAGAAGTTCCTCGGAAGATGACCAGAAGACCGCCAGCAGGCCGCTGACACGACGTCGGCGCCCACCGGCCACCCGCTTGCCATCTGCTGCTATGGTCACCGCGATCACAATTCGGGACGTCCCCGACGAGACTCGTGACGAACTCGCCGCCCGGGCCGCGCTCAGCGACCGTTCCCTGCAGGAGTATCTGCGGTCCCAGCTGTACGAGCCGTTCGCCACCCGGGTGTGGGAACTACGGGAGAACATCACCGCGTACGACGGATGGTGCGTGGCACTCGCCGAGTCACTGGACACCAGGCTCACCACCCCGGACCTCCGGCTGGCCAGGACCATCGGCCCCCGCCGCGCCTTCACAACCCCGTGAACCACCCACCACAACCAGCTCAGAAGGCCCAACGACGCGTTCTGGCCCCGCAAACCATCCCAAAAGACACAAAAGGATGTGAATCCGTCGCTGTCATCACAACACCGGATTCACATCCATACTCAGCTACCGGCCGGCCCGGACCGGATTAGCAACCCCCGCCCCCGCTGCATACCGAAGACATAACACAGTCCGCTACGCCCCCTCGCGGATCGTCAACAGGCGATCCGCGAGCCACCCACCACGACCAACCAAAGAGGTAGGGGTCCCCAAATTGTGCCAAAGGCACAATTTGGGGGTTACCGGATGTCTGGTGGTTCTGTTGTGACCTGGACGCCGTGCCCGCCGTTGCCGTCGTAACCGGCACCGTCGTAGGCAGCCTTGTCGTAGGCAGCCTTGTCGTAGGCAGGATTGTCATGGCCGGAGGTGCTGTAGCCGGGGGCGTCGTAGGTGGGCCAGGTCGCGACGGGAAGCGCTCCCGTGCCAGTGGAGCTGGGCTGCGGGCCCCGTACCGGCTGGCCCGCGGGCGGACGAGGTGCGGACGGCTGATGGGCCGCCGACGAAGGCGCCGAGGAAGGCGCCGTCACCGGGTGTGCCCCGGTCGTACGGGCGTCGGGGCGATATCCCCCCACGGACGGCGCGGGAGCCTGCGGCGGCGGCAGCACTGCCATCCGTTCCGGAACGGTGGCGATCTGCGCGTCCGGCCCGGTCAGGGCGATCCGCACGTGCCGGCGGCCGACCTCACCGTAGAACACCCCGGGGGCGACGAGTACACCCACCGTAGCCAGCGCGTCCACGGTGGCCCACGCGTCCTCGCCGCGGGTCGCCCACAGGTAGAGCCCGGCCTCGCTGTGCTCGATCGTGAAGCCGGCGACCGCCAGTGCCGCCGCGAGCACGGCCCGGCGGTTGGCGTATCGCGCCCGCTGCTCGGCAACGTGCATGTCGTCGGCCAGGGCGGCCGTCATCGCGGCCTGGACCGGTGTGGGCAGCATCGCGCCCGCGTGCCGGCGGACCTCCAGCAGGCCCGCCACCAGCCGGGGATCCCCGGTGACGAATCCGGCCCGGTAGCCGGCGAGGTTCGACCGTTTCGACAGCGAGTGGACGGCAAGCAGCCCCTCGTGCGAGCCGCCGCAGACGTCCGGATGCAGCACCGAGACGGGACGGGCCTCCCAGCCCAGCTCGATGTAGCACTCGTCGCTGGCAACGACGATGCCGTGCTCCCGCGCCCAGCCGACGACGGCGCGCATCTCGTCCACGGTCAGTACCCGCCCGGACGGGTTGGCCGGGGTGTTCAGCCACACCAGCCCCACGCCGTCCGCCGGACCCAGGACAGGTTCGCAGCGGGCCAGCAGGGCGCCGACCTCGTACGTCGGATAGGCCGGGGTCGGGATCCAGACCCGGTCTCCCGGGCCGAGCCCGAGCTGGCCGGGCAGCTGCGCGACCAGTTCCTTCGTCCCGATCACCGGCAGCACGGCGGACGGGTCGACGATCACGCCCAGCCGGCGCGCCAGCCAACCGGCGGCGGCATCCCGCAGCTCGGGCGTGCCCGCGGTCGTCGGATAGCCCGGCGCGTTGGCCGCCGCGGCCAGGGCATGCTGAACGACCAGCGGTGTCGCGTCCACTGGTGTGCCGACGGAGAGGTCGACCAGCCCGTACGGATGGGCACGGGCCTTCTCCGCGAACGGGGTCAGCGCGTCCCAGGGGAAGTCAGGCAGCCGCACACGGCGGTGACGGGCCTGCCGAAGCCCGGTGGCCGCGGCAGGCCCCACGGGCCCGGTCAGGACTCGGCCTGCGGCGCCAACGTGGCGACGCTGGGCGGGTCGAAGTCGAGCGCCCCCACCTTCGACGCCCCGCCCGGCGAGCCGAGCTCCTCGAAGAACAGGGCGTTCGAGTCCGCGAAGCCCTTCCACTGGTCAGGCACGTCGTCCTCGTAGTAAATGGCCTCCACCGGGCAGACGGGCTCGCACGCTCCGCAGTCGACGCACTCGTCAGGCTGGATGTAAAGCATCCGTCCGCCCTCGTAGATGCAGTCGACCGGGCACTCCTCAATGCAGGCCTTGTCCTTCACATCGACGCAAGGCTCCGCGATGACGTAGGTCACCGGTTGTTCCTCCTCGGCTCACGGGCGACTGATTCCTTAGTATCGACCTGAACGGTTCCGTGTCGACACCAAGGGCGTTCGCTTGTCGTGTATGTCGTCCGTATCACTCCTGCTGACGCCGGCGCCAGGGTATCGATCCGCCGACGGGTCGCCGGGCCCCTGCCACTGACCGACGTCGTGGGGGAGCTGCTGTCCTGGACCGATCACTGCCTGACGATACGCACCAGGGACGGTTCTATCGTGAGAGTCGCCGAAACAGATCTGGTCGCCGGGCGGCGGGTCCCGCCACAGCCGGTACGCCGGTCCAGCTCGGAGCAGGCCGCGGGGCAGACGGAGGCGAACCCGCAATGACCATACGGACACGACGCCAGTTTGCCGAAGCCGTCCGACAGGAGCCCGTCGATCTCGGCCTGGCCTGCCTGCTGATCGAGGCCGAGGCCGAGCCGGGCCTCGACCCGGTGCGGGAGCTCGCCCAGCTGGACGCGCTGGCCGCGCAGACCGGCCGTCTCGCCGATGTCACCGTGCGGGATCCCGACAGCGTCGGCGGTCCTGGCGGCCCGGCCGGCGGCGCTGGTGGCGCGGCCGGCACGGCGGAAGGGCCGACCGCCGGCCAGACACTCGCCGGCCTGGACGTGCGCACCGCCGCCGAGATCCTGCGGCAGTCGCTCGGCGTACGGGGCAGATTCCACGGTGATCCCACGGACTACGACAGCCTGTACGCCTCCTTGCTGAGCTCGGTACTCCGCCGCCGGCGCGGTCTGCCGATCATGCTGTCCGTGGTCTGGGTGGAAGTCGCCCGCCGCCTCGGCATCCCGGCCTATCCCGTCGGGCTGCCCGGGCACGTCATCGTCGGTATCGGTTCGCCCAGCCGGAACGTCCTGGTCGACCCGTTCTGCGGCGGCCGGCTGATCACGGTGCACGAGGCCGCGGAACGGGTCCGCTCCACCGGGGTGCCGTTCACCCGCGCGTACCTCGCGCCGATGAGCCCGGTGGATCTGCTGATGCGGGTGCTGGGCAACATTCGGGTCTGGGCTGCCCGGACGGAGGCCACCACGACGCGGCTGTGGGCCGTCGAGCTGTCCCTGCTGCTGCCCCATCACCCGGTGCACCTGCGCCGGGAACGCGGGGAACTGCTCGTCCGTCTCGGCGACTTCCTGGGCGGCGCCGAGGATCTCACGGCGTTCGCCGACGCGGTCGGGCCGCTGGAACCGGCCGCCGCGGCGGCCGCCCGCGAGGCCGCGCACGCCGCCCGGGCACGCCTGAACTAGCCCGCTCCGGACCAGCCCTGAAACTGCTCGGGGCCGGCTCGGCCAGCCCCGCGGCGAGTCGGCAGGGCCGGAAAACTGGGAAGACGGGAAGACCGACCGTGTCCGAACCGAACCGGACCGAACCGGACCGGCCAGGCCCGGCCCGCGGCGGTCACTGGTTGCGCGGACCGGGCAGCGGCACGGCGGACAGGCCGCGCGGCGGCAGCCCGATCATCGCCACGACCACCGGCGCGAGTGCGCCGAGAACCATGAACAGGTATCCAGCGGCCTTGGCCTGCAGCAGCAGGTCCCCCTCGGGGCGCGCGGCAGCCAGCCACAGCACGATCGGCACCCAGCCGGCCAGCGGGATCACAGCGCCGAGCCGGGTACCGGTCAGCCAGCGCGCCAGCACCGCCAGGCCGGTGTTCCCGACCATGGCAACGGCGATGCCGACCGACAGCAGCACCCCACCGGGACGCGGGCCCGCGGGGACGAGGAACACCCCGTAGAGGCCTAGCGCGAGCCCTCCGAAGGCACCGAACGTGTAGGCCGACCCCAGGAATAAGCGGGACATTTCAAGATCTTCACCGGCCATGTGCCCCCCGCCCGCACGGCCGCCCTGGCCATGTCCCACTCCACTCGCCCGGCCGGCTCGGCGCTCAGTCACGGACATCGAGATCCACCCCCGCGAACAGGTCGGTCTCCCGCCCGTACGGCCCGGCACCCGGCCCTCGCCTGCCCCTGGTGAGGACATAGTGCTCGGTACCCCATGCGCGATGGCCGATACCGTCCGCCAGCGCGAAGAAGAAACCATCCGTTGTCATCTGGGTGGCGTGCGCCCGCATCGCCGCGACCTTCGCCTCATAGTAGGGATTCGCCTCGATCTCGGTGGTGACGGCCTCGTCCGGCACTGTGGTCGGCACGTCCTCGGCCGACTCCACTCCCGGGAGCAGTTCCTGGCCGGTGCCCGACGACCGGAAGTAGTCGATCCCAGCCTGGAGCACTGACCGCGACAGAGCCGTCTCGTACAGTTTCAGCGGCTGCCACGGTGAGCCGGCCTCGGGCGTGAAATCCGGGTCGGCCGCCGCGTCGAACGCACGCACGGTGATCTGATGGGCGCGGATGTGGTCGGGATGCCCGTAGCCGCCGTTCGCGTCGTAGCTGACGAGCACCTGCGGACGGACCTCCCGGACGATGCCGACGAGCGCGGCGGTGACGACGTCGAGGTCGGCCCGCCACAGGCAGCGTGGGTCGTCGTTGCCCGGGGTCCCCATCATGCCGCTGTCCCGCCAGCGGCCAGCCCCGCCGAGGAAGCGCTGGTCGCTGACACCGAGCGCCGCGCAGGCCGCAGCCAGCTCCCCCATCCGGTATCCGCCGAGCTGGTCGCCGAGATCCGACCGCAGGTTGACCAACTCCGGGACGAGCACCTCGCCCATCTCCCCCAGCGTGCAGGTGACCAGGGTGACCGTGGTGTCCGGCGCCGCCGCGTAGGACGCCATGGTCACACCCGTCCCGATCACCTCGTCATCGGGATGCGCGTGCACGAACATGACCCGCCGCGCGGGCGGCCCGGCCGGACGGCGGGCGGACACCGTGTCTCCGAGGACGCGACTGGCGACGTCCCCGGGAGCGTCCCCAGGGGCGTCCCCCGGGGCATTCGCACCGATGGCATTCACATCGACGACCGTACGAGATCGACGACCGCGGACGGGGCAGGGTGTGTCCGGCTCGATCAGTCGGTGCCGCCAACCGGTGCCGTTAACCGGTACTGCCAGCCGGTGCCGTCAGCCGCTGCCCTGCCCGCCGCCCACCGCCACCTGGCTGCTCCCGTCGGGCTGCCCGGTCGGGCTCGGGACGCTCCATGGCAGCCGGAAACCGCCCTCGCACAGACCGTAGCCGAGCGTGCCGTCGGCCAGGCGGTACTCCATCATCTGCTCACAGATCACGAACGAGTCCTGGGGCAGCAACCAGCTGAACAGCGGCCGGGCGGTGAAACCGGACATCCGCCCCCTCTCGTCGGTGAACGCCCAGTCCATTCGCGAAACCTGGAAGGGGCCGGGCGCGTACTCGTTGTGATCGTCGATACGGGTGACGCGCAGCCACTCCCGGCCGTCGTGGAACATCCGCATGTAGGCGTCGGCGCCCCCGGTCGACACGCCGTGGACGCCGGCGAACGCCGTGCCGTCGTCAAAGACCGGCCAGGCGAGACGGTAGTGCCGGACACCGTCCCAGTTACGGACACCAGCGGCGACGTCACGAAACCCGGTGCCGGTGACCTCGGTCCGCCTGCCCCGGACGGTGACCTGCCCGGCGACCGTGCAGGGGCCCTCCAGATGGACCTGGGCCATCTCCCGGGCGAACGAGCCCTCCGCGTCCCGGGTCAGGGCGATGCAGTCGGCAAGCGGGTAGGTCGTGTCCCACCGCAGATCGAGGCTGAAATCGCCTTCGGCGAACGTCACCCGGGTGCTCGACAGCGGGGACAGCGACCGCATGCGCACACCGGCCAGGGCGATGCCCTTCTCCGGACGGTCGTCGGTGTAGGGCAGGGTGAGGTTCGTGCGGACGAAGACCGGCAGACCGTCCCGGAAGACGATCAGCCAGTTGTTGGCGTGCCGCTGGTTCTCCAGCAGACCCATCCGGACGAAGCAGCCGACACGGGTCCGCGGGTCGTAGAAGTTCAGGTAGTAGCTCTGGTTCCACAGAGGCTGGTTGTCGTCCGAGACAACACCCTCGAAGCGTGCGAGATCGGCGCTCATGATGGTTTCCTTCGGCTCGTACTCCGTCCGCGGAACGGCCATCGACAGGACCTGGACAGGACCCGGACAGGACGCGGACAGGAGGCACGGACGGGACGGCTGGGCCGGTCGGGGCCACGTCCCGGCCCAGCGGGCATGGCCGGGATGCCGGGACGCGCGAGGCCGGCGCCGGGTAGCCAGGTGGGGGGCTCTACCTGGTGGCAGCGGCCGTCCCGAGGAGGCTGTCGAGGGACGGCAGGCTCGACGGGTCCTGCTCGAATCCCTGGGGCAGGACCCACGCCCGCTCCCGGACGAGCTGATCGCGGGACATGGTCAGCACCGCGTGCCATACCGCGTCGCGACAGGACGCGGCGGCGTCGTCGGCAAAGACGGTGTCGACGACAGCGCCCGCGACGGCCCGCAGCTGGCGGACGGTGTCCACCAGCTCGGCGGGGTCGGCCTTCGCGCGCTCCAGGACATCTCTGCCGGCCCGCGCGTCCACGGCGAGGCGGATGATCAGATCCGATGTCCGCGGCCCCCCGCTCGCCACCCCTGCGAGCTGTTCGGCGAAGTCGGTCAGCCGTTGTAGCTCGTCGCGGTCGAACTGGAACTGCAGGGGTAACCGCTCGGCCATCAGCAGGAGGGTGCCGACCACCACCCGGGCCTGTTCCTGGGCCATCTGGTTGGCCGGGTCGACCGCGGGCAGGACAACCTCCGTCATTGCCCTGATAATCGTCCGGAGCTGGATGTCAGGGCGCACCATCATTGTCAGAAACCTTTCTCGAGAAGCACGCGGATCTCGTCCAGCAACAGACTCCCAATCCCGATCAGCCAGGCTACGAGAACGTCCTGGTGCGTTTTCCCGCCGCGGGCGATCCGATATCCCGTCCCGAGCGTCAGGACAGTGAGGAAAAACGCGTTGTATATCTTGTAGAAATGCAGCCGGCGGGGGTCGACGGTGAGCCCCGACGCCTTCTCGTACGCCTCGTAGAGCTCGTCGGGCGGCAGCAGGCCGCTGGCCAGGAAGGTGACGCCGTCCTCCGCGAGGTGACCGAAGACGGGGGTGGCCAGGTAGGCGAGGTCCTGGTGGCGGTCGCCGAGCCGGCCGAGCTCCCAGTCCAGCAACGCCGAGATGCGGGCGTCGGCCTCGGTGAACAGGTAGTTCCCCGCCCGGTAGTCGCCGTGGATGACGCAGATGCGGTCGGCCGGCGGCATGTTCTGGCGCATCCAGTGGGCGGCGAGGTTCATCAGGGGCACCTCCTCGCCGCAGTCCTCCTCCCAGACACGGGCCCACCAGTTCAGGCCCCATTCCACGCTTTGCGTCCCGACCTGCGGGACGTCAAATGCGCCGAGCTGCGCGCCGCTGAAGTCGAACGTGTGGACGGCGGCGAGATGCTCGACGAACTGCGAGGCCAGCGGGCCTCGCAACGCGGGCCCGAAGTTGATGCCGAGCCCGCTGACACCGCTGGTCGCCGTCGAGGGCTTGGTCGCCCCCGGCACGAAACCGTAGATCAATGCCGGATAGGGCAGGTGGCTGCCGTCCGCGTCGACCCAGTACGCCGGGGGCACCGGCACGACCCCCTGCATGGCCCTGATCAGCTGGAATTCCCGTAATCGGCTGGTCTCGACGATCGACTCGGCCGGTTCCATCCGCAGGACCATCGGCGTCCGGTGCGGCCGACACCCGGTTCGACCCAGTCGAGGGTGAAGGCCATCTGTACCTTCGACGCGCCGCCGGTCAGCCAGCGGGTGTCGAGGACGGTGAAGGGCTCGTCGAGTTCGTCGCGCAGCAGCGCCTCCACACCGGCCCGCAGCGTGGCCAGGGACTGCGGCGCATAACCCGGGCCAGCGCGTCGCCCGAGCCGACGGGTGAGAATCGCGTCGACCTCCCTCTCGGTGGTGTAGCGGCCACGCAGATGTTCGATCCAGGCTGGCTGGGGCGCATTTTTGTCATGGCCCCGGGGTGGGATTTTTTCAGCGGTCAGCATGCGGGCCCCCGCATCGTCGGGTATGTGTTCCCGCGCGGCGGGAAAGGTTTTCACCTGTTTCGGCCGCGCCGGTTTTCCTGTTGGCAGGAATTGTGGCGGAGCACGATCGGCGCGCCAATATCCGGCATTGGCAAGGCTGTGGGACGGGCGTCACCCGGACCGCCAGCGGCGACCGGCGGCATCCCGCGGTGCGGGGGTGGGCTGTCCCGAACGGAGCAGAGGAGCCGGCAGAAGGGACAAGCTCGATGTGACGTACACCACTTCTCACTGGAGAAACTGTTACGCTCGGCCGATGCCCGGGAAGCGTGACACGGAGCCCGCGTTAGACGTTCCGAAACCGGCCGAGTACACATCCGCCACGGAAGCGATCCAGCGCTGCGCACACGAACTGCTGCTGCGCTCCGCCGAGATCGCCGCCGAGATCACCGAACAGGTTCTCGCCGGCCAGCCGACCCTGGTACCGAACCGGACGCCGGCGGCCGTCGACGCGGTGCGCGAGAGCACCGACCAGAACGTCGGGGCGATCTTCTCCACGCTGGCCTTCGGCATCCCGGCCACGGCGATCGAGCCGCCCCTGGGCGCCCGCAACCTGCTGCGCCACTCGATCCTCGGCGGCGGGGACGTCACCGACCTGCTGCGCGCCTACCACTACGGCCACGGGCTGCTCTGGCAGAAGTGGAGCGCCCACGTCGGCGAACGGGTGGTCGACCTCGACCTGCTGCGCGAGGTCCTGTCGCTGTCCTCCCAGCACATCTTCACGTTCGTCGACCACTCCTGCGCGCACCTGGTCGACGAGTACCACGCCGAGTTCGGCGGACACGTCCCGCGTGTCTTCCAGCGCCGCGCGCCCAGCGACCTCATCTGTGAACTCGTCGCTGACGACCCGGTGGACGAGATCGCGGTGAGCTCACTGCTCCGCTACGACGTGCGGGCCCATCACGTGGCAATGGTGCTCGCGCCGACCGGCGCCGGTGGCGACGTCCGGCGCGCGCTGGACGACCTGGGCGCCGCGGCCGCGTCAGCGGTACTCACGCTGCCGGTGGGCGACGGCACGTGGTGGGCCTGGTTCGGCTGGCCGGCTCGGCCGGACGAGGACACCCTGGCCAGGATCGCGGCTACTCCACTGGTCGGAACGCTCGGCGGCATGGGATCCGTGGGACGGGGCCGGGCCGGGTTCCGCCGGTCCCACTACCAGGCCCGCGATGCCGAGCGCGTCGCACGGCTGAGCGGGCAGGCCGGCGCCGGCGTGGTCCGGCACCGTGACGTCGAACTCGCCGCGCTGCTGTGCGCCGACCCCGGCCGCGCCCAGCGGCTCGCGGACGAACGTCTCGGCGCCCTCGGCCGCCGCAACGAGGACTGCCGGCGGCTGCGCGAAACGCTGCTGACGTTCCTCTCCCAGGGGTGCAGCAGAACACGCGCCGCCCGGCTGCTGCACGTGCACCACAAGACGGTCAGCTACCGGCTCGCACAGGCCGAGGAACTGCTGGGCAGACCGCTGTCCGAGAACATCCTCGAGCTCGGCGCGGCCCTCCTCATCGAACACACCCTCCACAGCGGATGACGCCCTATAGCGGGACGCTTTACAGCGGATGAGATCTCAGGAGGGATGAGGACTTGCGGCGGACGAGGCCGCCGGGGTCAGCCGGCGCGGCGGCGGGAGCGGAGCTTCTCCCGCTCGGCCGCGGTCAGCGCGACCTTGCGCAGCCGGACCGGGCCGGGGGTGACCTCGACGCACTCGTCCTCCCGGCAGAACTCCAGCGCCTGTTCCAGGGAGAGCTGCCGGTGCGGGGTCAGCCGCACCAGTTCGTCCCCGGTGGACGAACGCATGTTGGTCAGCTTCTTCTCCTTGGTGGGGTTGACGTCCATGTCGTCCGCGCGGGAGTTCTCCCCGACGATCATGCCCTCGTAGACGTCGGTGGTCGGCCCGACGAACAGGGTGCCGCGCTCCCCCAGGTTGTACAGGGCGTAGGCGGTCGCCACGCCGGCGCGGTCGGCCACCATCGACCCCGTCGCCCGGGTGCGCAGCTCGCCGAACCACGGCTCGTAGGAGTCGAAGACATGGTGCATGAGCCCGGTGCCGCGGGTCTCGGTCAGGAACTCGGTGCGGAAGCCGATCAGCCCCCGGGCCGGCACCCGATATTCCATCCGGATCCAGCCGGTGCCGTGGTTGACCATCTGCTCGAGGCGCCCCTTGCGGACGGCCAGCAGCTGGGTGAGCGTCCCGAGGTACTCCTCGGGGGCGTCGATGGTGAGCCGTTCGACCGGCTCGTGCCGCTTGCCGTCGATCTCCCTGGTGACGACCTGCGGCTTGCCGACGGTCAGCTCGAAGCCCTCCCGGCGCATCAGCTCCACCAGGATCGCCAGCGCCAGCTCGCCGCGGCCCTGAACTTCCCAGGTGTCCGGCCGCTGCGTCGGCAGCACCCGGATGGAGACGTTGCCGACCAGCTCGGCGTCCAGCCGGTTGCGCAGCAGCCGCGCGGTCAGCTTCGTCCCGGACTTGCCTGCGAGCGGGGAGGTGTTGATGCCGATCGTCATACTGATCGACGGCTCGTCCACGGTGATGACGGGCAGCGGCCGGGGGTCGTCCGGGTCGGCCAGCGTCTCACCGATCATGATGTCGGGGATGCCGGCGACGGCGATGATGTCGCCGGGCCCCGCCTGCTCGCCCGGCACCCGCTCCAGTGCCTTCGTGACGAGCAGTTCGCTGATCTTCACCCGGTCGACGCGGCCGTCGGCGCGGCACAGCACGGTGGTCTGCCCGCGCCGCAGCGTCCCGTTGTGGACACGGCACAGCGCCAGCCGCCCGAGGTACGGCGACGCGTCAAGGTTCGTGACCAGCGCCTGCAGGGGTGCTTCGGGGTCGTAGACCGGCGCCGGGATGGTGGTCAGCAGCACGTCGAACAGCGGCTTGAGGTCGGGCGAGTCCGGGTTGCCGCCGTCGGCGGGGCGGTTGAGCGACGCCCGGCCGGCCTTGGCGTTGCAGTAGACGATCGGGAAGTCGATCTGGCTCTCGTCCGCGTCCAGGTCGAGGAAGAGCTCGTAGGTGGCGTCGACGACCTCCGCGATCCGGGCGTCGGAGCGGTCCACCTTGTTGATGACCAGGATGACTGGCTGCCGGGCCTCCAGCGCCTTGCGCAGGACGAACCGGGTCTGCGGCAGTGGCCCCTCGCTCGCGTCGACGAGCAGCACGACCCCGTCCACCATGGACAGGCCGCGTTCGACCTCGCCGCCGAAGTCCGCGTGGCCCGGCGTGTCCACGATGTTGATCGTGACGTCGCCGTACTGGACCGCGGTGTTCTTGGCGAGAATCGTGATGCCCTTCTCGCGCTCGAGGTCCATCGAGTCCATCACCCGGTCGGTGGCCTCGGAGTGCTCGCCGAAGGCACCGGACTGCCGCAGCATCGCATCGACGAGCGTCGTCTTGCCGTGGTCGACATGGGCGATGATCGCAACGTTACGCAGATCGGCACGGACAGACACGGTGACGGGCTCCGATGGTGACGTGGGGCGGCCGCCCCTGGCTGGACATGGTGCTCTGGACAGTTGACGCTGAACGATGATTACGCCGGACGGTGGTGATGCCAGACAGAGGCCGCGCCGCCACGATGAGCGGACGCGCCGCCCAGCCCGGCGGGACACGCCGCCTCGACGGGACACACCGCGCGCCGGGCAGGAACGCCAGGAAGACGGTCGTGTCCGAACTCGGCCCGCGAGTGTCCACCATCATGGTACGGACACCGGCGGCCTGACGGCTGACGACAACAGAAAGTGTAATCATCGATACTATCCGTTGACTCTGGCGGCCCGCTGCCGGTCCGCTGCCTGATCAGACAGGCGTCCCGGCCAGATGTCGGATCAGTCAGACGCCGGATCAGACGCCGGACCGGGTATCCGGCGGCGCCGTGCCCAGGTAGCGACGAAGATCTTCGATGAGCGGCGCGTCCGGGGCCAGCCAGGGGACGTCGTCGAGCTCGTCCCGTGCCAGCCAGCGATGCGCCGAATGGGTGATCAGCCTGGGCTCGCCCGCGATGATCCGCCCGAAACGCACCCGCAGCACCCAGCCGTCCGCCGGCAGGGGCACCTCGCCGAGGACCGAGCCGACCTCGACGTCGACCCCGAGCTCCTCCCGGCACTCACGGACGAGAGCGGCGACCTCGTCCTCGCCGGGCTCGACCTTGCCGCCGGGGAACTCCCAGCCGCCGGCGAGCGCGGACGGACCTCGCCTACAGCATGCCAGCACCCGCTCTCGAATATCAACAAGCGCCGCTGCCACCACCACGCGTGGGATGCCGGACGACTCCATAACGAACGACACTGTAACGAGCGGGGTCTCCCCGCTGCGAAGAGGACGCACAGCAAACGCACAGCAAAGGCGGCCACCACCCGACGGCCGCCCGGCCGGACCAGACGGAGGTTCCTCCATGCCCACCAAGCTGGACGCACACCGCGTGGCCGACGCCCTCAGCACACTGCCGGGGTGGAGCGGCGACACATCGACGATCGTCCGCAGGGTCGCCATGGACGAGGAGACCGCCAACGAGGCGGTCGAAAAGATCTCGATCGTCGCGAACGAGATGAATCACCACCCCGTCGTTGACCGAGCGCCTGGAGTGACGATCTTCACAGTCTGGACGCACTCGCAAGGGGGTGTCACCGATCTCGACATCGCCCTGGCATCCCGGATCTCCGACATCCTGCGCCAACACGGCATCGCGGACCCGTCCGACGCCGGCACATAACCCGTTCAGCGCCCGCAACCCACTCAACACCACACCCGACCGGCGCCGTTGTCGGCGCCCGTTCCACACCGTCCAGCCCCGCCGCTCAGCCCCGCCGCGACTGGCGCGGCGGCGCCGCACGGAGCCCACCCCTCGCCACCGACACCCGCCCCATCCTCACCCCCATCGACAAGATTTACATTGAGAAATCACTCTCAGTCTTATATTGATCACATAGAGTGCATATTGGGTTGTCGGACGGAAAGCTGTCGGGGAGCACGGGTGGCGGGTCGATCGGATGGCGAGCCAGCGGCCTTCCTGAGTTACGCCCATGACGACGACGAGCACGACAGCGGCCTGATCACGGCATTCCGGCGGCGGCTGGAGGGTGAGCTGCGCGCGCAGACCGGGCGCCGCGAGCTACAGATCTTCCAGGACCGGGACGACATCACCTGGGGCCAGGCCTGGGAGGAGCGGATCAACCGCTCCCTGGACGCGGTCACGTTCTTCATACCGATCGTGACCCCGGCGTTCGTGGCCAGCCCGCAGTGCCGGCGGGAGATGGCCCGCTTCCTCGACCGGGAACGCCGGCTGCGCCGGACCGACCTGATCCTACCGGTGTACTGGATCAGCGTGCCGGAGCTGGAAACACCAGGACGGGCCGCCGGCGACACCCTGCTCGCCGCGCTGGCGGCCCGGCAGTACACCGACTGGCGGGAACGCCGCTTCGGGGACCTGTCGAGCCCGGGCAGCCGCCGGGCGACAGCCGCGCTGGCGCGCCGGATCCGCGACGCGCTCGCCGTGGACGCGCCGGCCCCCGGGACGAGCTTCCCCGGCACGCCCGGCGGCGGCGCGGCGGGCCGGCGGGCTGGCCGGCCGGTGCGGGTGCACGTGGTCGACGCGCTGGGCCGGGGTGACTTCACCACGGTGGACGCGGCGATCCGCGCCGCCCGGCCCGGCGACCGCGTCGTGGTCCGCCCCGGGCTCTACCCCGGGCCGCTCATCCTCGACAAACCGCTGGAGATCGTCGGGGACGGCCCGGTCGAGGAGATCACCGTGGTGGCCGGTACGGGCAGCGTGGTGCTGTTCACCGCGGCGAACGGCTCGGTGCGCGGGCTGACGCTGCGGGCGACCGGGCAGCCGGGCGAGGAGGCGGTGGTCGACATCCGCACCGGCCGGCTCGTCCTGGACGGCTGTGACATCAGCGGGAGCGCGTCCGCCGGCGTGGCCGTCCACAACGACGCCGACCCCCACGTCCACCGCTGCCGTGTCCACTACCTCTCCGGCCGCGGTGTCCACGTCTACGACAAGGGCGCCGGGCTGTTCGAGGACAACGACATCACCGACAATGTCCGGTCCAACATCGTCGTGGCGTCGGGTGGTAATCCGAGAGTGCGCGGCAACCGCATCACCAGCTCCCAGCGAAGCGGCGTCTTCGTCTACGACAACGGTACCGGCCTTTTCGAGAACAACGACATCACCGGCAACGCCAGGTCCAACATCGCCGTAAGGTCGGGTGGGAACCCGAGGGTCCACGGCAACCGCATCACCAGCTCCCGGCGAAGCGGCGTCTTCGTCCACGACAACGGCGCAGGGCTGTTCGAGAACAACGACATCACCGGCAACATCTGGCCCAACGTCACCGTGGCGTCGGGCGGGAACCCGACTGTCCGCGGCAACCACATCACCAACTCCCAGAACGCCGGCGTGCACGTCTACGACAACGGCGCGGGGCTGTTCGAGAACAACGACATCACCGGTAACGCCAGGTCCAACGTCGCGGTGGAGTCCGGTGGGAACCCGACGATCCGTCGCAACCGCATCACCAACTCCCAGGAGCACGGCGTGTTCGTCTACGACAACGGTGCCGGGCTCTTCGAGGACAACGACATCACCGGTAACCGGAAATCCGCCTGGGACGTCTGGGGCGCCGACCGAAAACGTCTGGTCCGCCGCTAACCGGCGAAATCCGTAGGTGGTTTCCGTCACTCCCACGCCTGTTTCCACCTACAGCCGTCGCGCCCGTAGGTGGAAACAGGCGTCATACTGACGCTTTTCACCTACGCCTCCGCCCGCGGGCGACAGGACAGCCGGCGCGCGGCCCCAGCCGGCGCTCAGCCCCAGCCACCCCAACCCGCTCCGGGCGGATGCTGCCGCGGAAAGGACAGTCCCCGCCCCGCGGAGCACTCGCCGGCCAGGCCGAGGCATTTGTCGATCCGGGCAGCGCCCTCTGCCCCGCGGAACACCCGCCCGAGGCGGCCAGCGTGCCTGACGCCTTGCGGACGGTCCCTCCGCCGGGACCATCCGGCAGCCGGGCGGAGGCGGGGCGGGACTACACGTTGAAACGGAATTCGACGACGTCGCCGTCGGCCATGACGTAGTCCTTGCCCTCGACACGGACGCGGCCGGCGGCGCGGGCGGCGGCCATCGAGCCCGCCGCCGTCAGGTCGCCGAAGGAGACCACCTCGGCCTTGATGAACCCGCGCTGGAAGTCGGTGTGGATGACACCCGCGGCCTCGGGCGCGGTCGCGCCAACCTTGATCGTCCAGGCCCGGGCCTCCTTCGGCCCGGCCGTCAGGTAGGTCTGTAGGCCCAGCGTGTGGAAGCCGATCCGGGCCAGTTGCGCCAGGCCGCTCTCGGACTGGCCGAGGGAGGCCAACAGCTCGGCGGCGTCCTCGTCGGGGAGCTCGGTGAGCTCGGCCTCGACCTTCGCGCACAGCACCACCGCGTCGGCGGGGGCGACCAGGGCGGCGAGCTCCTTGAGCCGGCCGGTGTCGGCGAGGGCGTCCTCGTCCACGTTGAACACGTACAGGAACGGTTTGGCCGTCAGCAGGAACAGCTCCCGCAGCGCCGCCCTGTCCACACCCGGCTCGGACGAGAGGGTGCGACCGGCGTCGAGCACCTCACGGGCGTGCTTCATGGCGGCGAGCAGGCCCTGCCTGCCCTTGTCGACCCGGGCCTCCTTCTCCAGTCTGGGCAGGCGCGCGTCGATGGTCTGCAGGTCGGCGAGGACGAGCTCGGTGTTGACGGTGGCGATGTCGTCGGCGGGGTCGACCCGGCCGTCCACGTGGACGACGTCCGGGTCGGAGAAGACCCGGACGACCTGGCAGACCGCGTCCGACTCACGGATGTTGGCCAGGAACCTGTTCCCGAGCCCCTGCCCCTCGGAGGCGCCGCGGACCAGGCCCGCGATGTCGACGAAGCTCACCGTCGCCGGCACCGTGCGGGCACTGTGGAAGACCTCGGCGAGCCGGTCGAGGCGGGGGTCGGGAACCCCGACGACGCCGACGTTCGGCTCGATGGTGGCGAACGGGTAGTTCGCGGCCAGCACGTCGTTGCGGGTCAGCGCGTTGAACAAGGTCGACTTGCCGACGTTGGGTAGTCCGACGATCCCGATCGACAAGCCCATGGGGTCGCAGTCTACGGTGCCGACCGCGTCGCCTGTCGGCCGCCGACCGCCGGTGGCCGTCGGCCGTTGACCACCCCGGCGGACAGGGCCGGGCGGACATGGTCGTCCATCTCGCGGGCGGCAGGAACATCATCGTGGACGCCAAAGTGCCGCTGCTGGCCTTTCTCGAGGCCACCGAGGCTCGCGACGAGCGGCTCCGGGACGAACGGCTGGCCGCGCACGCCCGGCATCTGCGAGCGCACGTGGACGCGCTCGGCGCCAAGGCGTACTGGCGGCACCTGGCCACCAGCCCGGAGTTCGTCGTGTTGTTCGTGCCGGCCGAGGCGTTCCTCGCGCCGGCGCTGGAGAAGGACCCGACGCTGCTGGAGCACGCCGCCGCGAAAAAGGTCGTCATCGCGACCCCGACCACTCTGATCGCGATGCTGCGCACGGTCGCCCACGCGTGGACCCAGGAGGCGCTCACCAGCCGGACCAGGGAGATCTTCGAACTGGGCAGGGATCTTTACACCCGCCTCGGCACCCTCGGTGAGCATGTCGACCGGCTCGGCCGTTCACTCAGCCGGACGGTGACCGATTTCAACACGGCGGTGGGATCCCTGGAGAGCCGCGTACTGGTGCCGGCGCGCCGGCTTGCCGCCATGGAGGTGGTGGAAAACGTCCTGGCGACACCGTCGCCGGTGGAAACCGGCGTACGAGCCCTGTCCGCGACCGAACTTGCGGGCAGGGCGGATGGTACGCCCGGATGATGTCACCGAGGAGCACCGAAGGTCGCCGAAAGTTTAGCGGTAGCACTGAAAGTGATGCGCCCGACTGTCCCGCGCGATAACGACACTCGCCGGTGACACCTGGGGCAACGCCGGGCGGTACCTTGCCCAAGTGAACTCGCCACCTCGTCGTTCGTCGACCGGTCCGTCCGGCCGCGCCAGAGGTGTCGGCCCACCAGACGTTCGGCGCGGGCGTGCCCAGGGCCGACGCGGCGGCGAGGCACCCACCGTGGTGATGGGCAGCCGACGCGGTCTGACCGTGCTCGGCGCGGCTCTCCTGCTCATCCTGGCCGGGACGGTCGGCGCGGCCATCGACGTGGCGCTGTCCGGCTCCCCGGGAGCCGCCTTCGGCGTCCTGTTCGTCGCCGGCTGCATCCTCGCCACCGCCCGGGTGCATTCCGACGACTTCCTCGGGATCGTCATCGCGCCACCGCTGGTCTATGCGCTGATCGCCGTTGGTGTCGGATTCACCCGATCGTCGGGCAACGGCGGCGGTGGGCTGAAGAGCAAGGCGATCAATATCGGATCTGACCTGATTCTGCGAGCTCCCGTCCTTTTGCTGGGTTTCGCGGCCGTTGTCCTCATCGCCGCGATCCGCGCGCGACGCGCGCAAGTTACCCGGCGCGTACACGAACGAAACCTCAGGCCACCTGGGAATCCCCGCCGGCCGACCGGCTAGCGACCGGCTAGACGGCTCGCCGGAACGGTACCGGACAGATATCCGGTACCGTTTTCAGTGTGCTCGTAGATGCACATCGTGGGCTGTGGGAACGCCGGTGCCACCAGGCAGCGCTCGACGCGGGCGGCGGTCCGCGCGGTCGAAGATCCGCCAGAGGCTGCCTGGCCCAATGGTGGACAACCTGTCGCTGTGGTCATCCTCGTGCCGACCATCGGCATTACCGCCCCGGGTCGGACTGCGGACGCTGCCCGTGCCCTGCTTTCTCCCGCGCCCACCCGCGTTCTTAGCGGGGCCCGGACCCGACGGATGTCGGCCGTCCGGGTGCGCCCCGCCCGATACGAAGATCCACCGACTCCGACCCAGTTGGGCCTCCCGACTCCCGGACTGCCAGGGTATAAAAATATCATAATAATTATCCTGTTGGCAGAAATAGCCAGAGCACGTTATCTGGAACACGTTATTCAGATGGTGGGCCGACATAGACTGCAAAGGACTCCGCGAGTGACGGTGAAATTCGTCACAGGAATCAGCAGCGGACCGGAATGTAAGATCAGGACAACGCATTGTCGCCATCCGGACACCAGACATGCGGACACGAGAGGAATTTGTGCGGGCATCCGAGGGCGGCGACAACCGGGGCGGCCCGGGCCCTTGCCCAGCGTCTTGCCCGTCGGAACTCCATGCGAACATTTCGCTACTCTTAGTTATTTAAACTGCGCCGAGCAATATCGTTGTCACAATTCCAGTAGATCGCGATTCACTTTCAGAACTTCCGCCACGCAAAAATGAACAACTTGTAAACAACATGCAAACAATATTTTTGCGCCCCGCCCGACCGGGACTCCCTCCAGGGGCGATGCTAAATTCTTGACCGCGAACTCTCGTCAATCAGTTGGATCATCGCCAATCAATTGGATCATGAGTGCCCCAGTGATCCCCGCGACCAACAGCGGCGGCCATACAGTCCTTGCGGCTCCCGCCCGCTCGCGGAACACTGATCCGTGGCACCTTTGGCCGACCAGAAGATCACGAACGTCCAACGGCGGGAGATGACGCAATAGACTCGTGATGACGGCTGTCGATCCTGCGCCCGGGGGGGACATGCGACGACAGTCACAGCACGCCGTCAGGAAGCGCCGGATCAAACTACTGAAACGGCGATCACCGCAGGGAAAAAGCCGACAGCGAACTGGGGGCACCACATCGGCTCGGGTCTACCTGGCCCACGGTGCATCCCGACATCCAGTTACTGGGGGGAACAGGTGTCCGGACGCTCGGACCTATCGACGACTGTCAAGATTCCGACTGTCAGCGTCATCATTCCGACGCTCAACGAGGCGCGCAATCTTCCGCATGTCTTCAAGAACCTGCCCGCCGACGCCGAAATCGTCCTCGTCGACGGCCGATCGACCGACGACACGGTCGCGGTCGCACAGTCGCTGCGTCCTGACATCATAATTGTCAACCAGACCCGTCGCGGTAAGGGAAACGCGCTCGCGTGCGGTTTCGCCGCGGCCAGCGGCGACATCATCGTCATGCTCGACGCCGACGGCTCGGCCGACCCCGCGGAGATCGGCGAGTTCGTCCGGGCTCTCACCGCCGGCGCGGACTTCGCAAAGGGATCCCGTTTCATCAACGGTGGCGGCAGCAACGACATCACCCGTATGCGGCGGGCCGGCAACTCTTTCCTCAGCGGCCTCGTCAACATTTTCCTGGACTGCCGGTACTCGGACCTCTGCTACGGCTACAACGCGTTCTGGCGGCACTGCCTGCCCGCCCTCAGCCTGGATCCGGGCAACCATTCCGACACCTATGAATGGGGAGACGGCTTCGAGGTCGAGACCGTTATCAACATGCGGGTGGCCCGCGCCGGGCTGCGCGTGGTGGAAGTACCGAGCTTCGAGCACCCCCGTATTCACGGAGTCAGCAACCTCAACGCCTTTTCCGACGGCCTGCGGGTCCTGCGCACCATTCTGGTCGAATCCCGCGGCTCGCGCGGCCGGCGGCGGAGGCTGGTACCGCGCTGGTCCACGGCGGCCGCGGTCGGCCCGAACCTGACCGTCCTGCGGCCCCAGCAGGCACGCGGCGAGACCCCGGAAGGCGTCCGCCTGGAGGTTTCCGAAGCTGACGCGGGTGTGGGCGCTATGGGCACCGTGGGTGCGGTCGGCTCCGAGGCGGAATGCGCGTGACGGCATCCACCGGCATCACCCCGGGCGGAGCCGACGACTCACATCCAGCCCCCGGCCCCTCCCAGGCAGCGGCCGGTACGGCAGCCGCCGGTGCGACGGCTGCCGTACCGGCCCCGGTGATCCCCGCACAGGCCCATCCCGTCGGGATCGTCACGGCGCGACCCGCCGCAACGGCGCGGCCCGTGGACGCGGCACGACCCGTGACCACCGCGCGGCCCGCGGACGGTGAAGCGCAGATCAGCACGCCCCCGGCGGCGCTGGCCGCGTCCGTGGTGATCTGCGCGTACACCCTCGAACGCTGGGACGACCTGGTCGCCGCCATCGCGAGCGTCCGCCACCAGCGGACGACAGCACACGAGATCATCCTGGTCGTCGATCACAACGACGCCCTGCTCGCCCGCGCCCGGGCCACCTTCGACGGGGTGACGGTGCTCGCGAACACCGGCGCCCGGGGTCTGTCCGCGGCCCGTAACACCGGCGTGCGGGCCGCTCGCGGTGACATCGTGGTGTTCCTCGACGACGACGCCCACGGCGCACCCGACTGGCTCGAGCACCTGCTGGCCCCGTACGCGGAGCCGACCGTGCAGGGTGTGGGCGGTGCCGCCGTGCCGACCTGGCCGGCTCCGGGCCGGCCGGCGTGGTTCCCCCCCGAGTTCGACTGGGTGGTCGGCTGCAGCTACGAGGGCCTGCCCACCTCCGCCCAGCCGGTCCGCAATCCCATCGGCGCGGCGATGTCCTTCCGCCGGAGCGTCTTCGACCGGGTCGGCGGCTTCAGCGACGGCATCGGCCGGATCGGGTCCACCCCGCTGGGGTGCGAGGAGACCGAGCTCGGCATCCGGCTGCGGCAGGCCGACCCACAGGCGACCATCCTCTACGAGCCGCGCGCGCTGGTGCACCACCGCGTCACGCCGGCACGGGCTTCCTTCACGTACTTCCGCAAACGCTGCTATGCCGAGGGACGGTCGAAGGCGATCATCTCGGGGCAGGTCGGCAGCGCGGACGCCCTGGCCACGGAACGCACCTACGTGTACCGGACGCTCCCCCGCGCCGTCTGGCGCGACATGCGCACCCCCGGCCGGCGCCGCGGCGCCGCGAGCATCGTCTCGGGGCTCGTGCTCACGGCCGCCGGATATCTGCACGGCCGCCTGCTGCAACCGGTCGCCGCCCGCCGCGGCAGGGCCGACGACAGGGGCGGTCAGGCACACCCGGCCGGAGGACCCACCTCGTGAAGATCCTTCTACTTGCCCAGTTCTTCCCGCCGATCGTCGGCGGTGAGGAACGACACGTCCACAATCTCGGCCGGCGTCTGGCCGACCGTCACGAAGTCACCGTGGTCACCTTCGGTGACAAAACGGGGACGGCAACCCGGGACGGGATGCGTGTCCGGACCATCCGGCCGATCACCGCGTCGCTGCCCTTCCTGTACGGGGAGGGCGACCGGCTCTACGCGCCGCCGCTGCCGGACCCGGCGGTGGCCCGGGCACTGCGGCGCGTCATCGTCGAGGAGCGCCCCGACGTCATCCACGCGCACAACTGGATCGTCAACAGCCTCACGCCGCTGCGCCTGACGACCCGCGCGCCGATGGTGCTCACCCTGCACGACTACAGCCATGTCTGCGCCACCAAGCGCTTCATGTACCTCGGCCAGCAGGTGTGCGCCGGCCCGTCGCCACGACGGTGCGTCCGCTGCGCCCACGACCACTACGGCGGGCCGGTCGGCCTCGCCACGGTCGCCGGCAACCAGGGCGGCCGTGCCCTGCGCCGGCTCGCCCTGAACCGGATCATCGCGGTGAGCTCGGCGGTCGCCCGACACAGCGACCTTGCCGCCGGCGGCATACCCTTCGAGGTCATCCCGAACTTCATCCCGGACGAACTGCTGGAAACCAGATCGCACACCGTCCCCGGCGGTATGACCGCGGGCGGCTACCTGCTGTACGTCGGTGATCTCAGCCGGGACAAGGGCGTCGGGATCCTGCTGGACGCCTACGCCCGGCTGGCCGCCGACCGCCCGCCGCTGCTGATGGTCGGCCGCCGCACGCCCCACCTGCCGGACCGCCTGCCGGCCGGGGTCGTCGTGGCCGAACCATGGGACCACGAAAAGATCATGCAGGCGTTCGCCGGAGCCGCGTTCGCCGTCGTCCCGTCCATCTGGCCGGATCCCTGCCCCACCGTGGTGCTGGAGGCGATGGCCGCCGGTGTCCCGGTCGTCACGACCGGGATGGGCGGCATCGCGGACATGGTCCGGGACGGGGAGGACGGCGTCGTCGTCCCGCCATCGGAGCCGGCGGCCCTGGCCGCGGCGATGAACCTGCTGCTCGCCGACCCGTCCCTGCGGCAACGGCTCGGCCGGCGCGCCCGCGACCGTGCCGCGAGCTTCACCGCCGGCGAGGTGGTACCGCGCATAGAGGCCGTTTACCGAGACCTGGTCCATGCCCGCTGAATCCCGGCCCACCGAAACCCGGCCCACCGAAACCCGGATCATCAGGGCCCGGTCCGGCAGATCCCGGACGCCCAGCGCGGACAGCACGGCCAACGACGACACGACCCGCGTCAGCACGGTCGACAACGCCGTGCCGACGGGCGGAGGCGGGCCGCGGGAACATGCCGACACCACTGTCATCACGGAGTTCGTGCCCGGGCACACCGTCGGATCCATCACCCACGCGAGACACGGCGTCCACGACAATGACCGGGTGGAGGAGAGCACACAGCCACCGGCCGCGCATGCCACCGGCTCCGACACGACCGTGGTCACGCGCGACCCGGTGGCGGATCTCCTCGAACCGGTCACCGGGCCGGCCGCCGAGCCGGTCGGCGGCACCGGCACGAGCCGCGGGCCGTTACTGGACTGGCGCTCGTGGTGGTCGTGGCGGCCGCGGCGGAAGGTACCGGCGTTCCGGGACGACCCGGCCGGCACACGGTCGGCCGATGTCCCCGTCGTCGACGGGCATCCGGTCGCGCGGCCCGTCACCGCGGGCCTGGCCAGTCATGATCTGACCGGTCCCGACCGGTCCCGCACCGTCGCGACCGTCATGGCCGCTGGGGTGCTGCTGGTCGCGGTGTCCTACGCGCTCGGCCGTCGTGGGCATCCGGACGTGGGCACCGCGTTGCTCTGGCCCGGGCTGATCACGGTCTTCGTCGCCGGCGTGGCCCGCCTGCTGCGGACGGACACCTCCCGGCGGGAACGGCTGCGGGTGTCGGTGCTGCTCGGTGTCGGCCTCTACTTCTGTTTCGAGCTGACCCAGATCGCCGCCGTCCGCGAGTTCGACGAGCTGCTGCACCTGCGCACCCTGCTCGACCTGCAGGCGACCGGCGGTGTCTTCACCCCGCATCCGGGCCTGCCGGTCAGCCCCCGCTTCCCAGGGCTGGAGCTGCTGACCAACGCCGTCGTCCAACTGCTCGGCGTGCCGAACCAGGTGGCCGTGATCGGCGTCGTCCTGCTGGCCCGCGTCCTGCTGGTGTACGGCCTGTTCCTGCTGATCGAGCGCCTGAGCCGGTCCGCCTACGCGGCCGGCGTAGGGGTGGCGATCTACTCCTGCAGCCCGCAGTTCTTCTTCTTCAACGCGCAGTTCGCCTACCAGACCCTGGCCATCGCCCTGACCGTGCTGCTCCTGCTGGTCGTCGTCGACCGTGCCCGGTACGGGCGGGTCACCGCGGGCGTGCTGGTCGTGATGACGTGGATCACGCTGGCGCTGACCCACCACATCACAAGCTGGATCGCCGTGGGGTTGCTCGCCGGATGGACGTTGTGCGCGTTCGCCCGCCGGGACCGCGCGGACGGCAGGGTGCTCGCCCGTGTCACCCTGGTCGGGCTGGTGGCGACCGTGGGCTGGGCGCTGGTCAACATCTCGATGCTCCGCGACTATCTGGGCCCCATCCTGTCGGAAAGCTTCCACCAGGCCGGCAGTGTCGCCAGCGGTGAGACCAAGAGCCGCAAGATGTTCACCGACTCGGCCGGCACGCCCACCCCGACCTGGCAGATCGTCGCGCTGCTCGGCACCACCCTGCTGTGGTCGGTGTCGATCGTCCCGCTCGGCCCGTTCAGGTTCCGGCCGCAGACCGACGGCCGGCAGGCGACGCTGTACCGGCTGTTGCGGCTGATGCACCTGGCGTTCCCACTGTCGATGGCGGGCACCGTCACGCCGCGCACAGCCGAGCTGTCCACCCGCCTGTCCACCTTCGTCTACCTCGGCATCGCCGCCGTGCTGGGCCTCACCGTCGCCAGCTACCTGGCGACCCGCCGCGCGACCAGGCAGGGGTTCCTGCGGCGGCTCACCGGCGCGTTCGCGATCTTCGTGTTCATCGGTGGGACGGTCCTGGGTTCGGGCGCGGACTGGTCACGGATGCCCGGGCCCTACCTGGTGATCGCCGACGGGCGTTCCATCGACCCGTACGTGGTCGCCGCCACCAGGTGGGCGAACACCGAACTGCCGGCGGGCAGCCGGATCGCGGGCGACCGCGAGACCGGGACCTGGCTGATGAGCATCGGCCGCCAGTGGCTCGTCACCGGTCTGGCCAGCGGGGCGAGCGCCGGGCCGCTCTACTTCAGCACCACCCTCGGCGACTACGAACGCGCGGTCATCGCGGTCGGTCGCATCCAGTACGTCATCGTCGACACCCGGCTCGCCGACGGCCTCCCGCACGAGACGTTCTACACGGAGAACGGCGAGGCACCCATGGGTACCCGGCTGACAGCGGCGATGCTGGCGAAGTTCGACACCCAGCGGGGCTCGGTGAAGGTCTACGACAACGGGCCGGTGAAGATATACGACGTCACCGCCCTCGGGGCTGCAGCGCCAGCGGCAGCCGCTGCAGCGTCTCCAGCCCCGCAGGCGACAGCCCCGCGGGCAACACCGGCGGCACCGCAGCCCGCGGGAGGTGCCCGGTGAGCGCCGTGGCGGCCCTCGCACAGACCGTCCTCGGAATCGCGATCCTCGCGCTCGGCGTTGCCGGCCTGCACGCGATTCTCGCCCGGAGCGCCAGAGCCGGGACCAGCCGTGGCAACAACAGCCCCGGCGCGCACGGTTCCGGTGAGCGCGACCGTGCGGTGGACGGTTCTCGGGTGAGCTCCCCGCTCGTCTCCCGGTCGGATCCCCCGGCGAACATCGCCGCGCTGCTGCTGCTCACCGTCGCCGGGCTGATGGTCGGCTCGCTGGTGGTGGCCGCGGTCGGGCACGCCGGCAACCCGCTCGCCTACGACCTGCTGTTCGGTGCCGTGGCGGTGGCCCTCGCCGCCGTCGGCGGCCTGCGGCCGGCCACCGTCGTGGTCCGGCTCCGCGAGCGCCTGCCCTGGTATGTGGAGTGCTGGCGGCCGGCTGCCTGGACGGCCGGGGGCTGGCGGACGGGCCCTCGCCGGGCCGCGCTGCTGGTGTCCGTCCCGGTCCTGATCCTCGCCCTGGCGATCGGCCTGTCGTGGTGGTCGGACGAGACGACCACGAACGAGCCGGTGACAGCGCTCGGTGCCGTCCGGACCCAGTCGGGCCTGGCGGTCACCGTCACCCGGGCCGACAGCGACAGCGGCGATCTCACGCTGGAGGTGATCAACAGTGTGGGCCGGCACTGGCGGACGCCGCTGGCACCGGACAGGGACAAGGTCGACGTAGCCGTGGAGAACGCGGCGGTTCCCGCCCCGACCACGATCCACCTGCTCGCCGGCGAAAAGATCATACAGTCGATAACCATTCCATGACTCAGAGCATTTACGATGGCGTCCCGCCCGCATTCCGGCCCAACCGGCCGTAACCCGCACAGCCGTAACTTGCACAGCCGTAACCCGCTACCGACGTGTCGTGCCCTGACACCCGCGTTCGCCACCTCGAGGGAGCAGTAACCGTGCCCGGACGACTTCGCGTGCTCCAGGTCACCCCTCGGTTCTTCCCCGACATGGGAGGGATCGAGACGCATGTCTACGAGACGGCCCGACGGCTGAACGCCATGCCCGGCCTGCGGGTGGACGTCCTGACCACCGATCGTGACGGCAGCCGGCCCCCCGTCGAGGTGGTCGAGGGGATTCGGGTGCGGCGGGTGCCCGCCTGGCCACGGGAGCGCGACTACTACGTCGCTCCACGTATCCGCGCGGCGGTCGGCGGTGGCTACTATGACCTCGTGCACTGCCAGGGGGCGCACACCGCCGTCCCGGTCATCGCCATGACCGCCGCGCTCGCGGCCGGCACGCCCTACCTGGTCAGCCCGCACACCGGCGGCCACTCGTCGGCCATCCGCCACCGGCTGCGGGGCGCCCAGTGGCGCGCTCTCGGCCCGCTGCTGCGCCGCGCCCGGCAGGTGGTATGCGTCGCGGAGTTCGAGAAGGAGATGTTCGCCCGGCTGGCACGGGTGGCCGTCGACCGGCTGCGGGTCGTCCCGAACGGCGTCGAGCCCGCCAGCACCACCACCGACATCCGGCCCGACGCCGACGCGCCGACCGTGGTCTCGGTAGGCCGGTTCGAGAAGTACAAGGGCCAGCACCACCTGATCGCCGCGCTGCCCACCCTGCTCGAGCGGGAACCGCGGGCCCGGCTGGTACTGGTGGGACGCGGTCCCTACGAGGACGAACTGCGGACCCAGGCCGCCCGGCTGGGCGTGGCCGACCAGGTCAGCTTCACCTTCGTCCCGCCGGCCGAACGCCAGGCCATGACCGACCTGCTGGCAGGCGCGCACGTGGTCGCCCTGCTCAGCGAGTACGAGGCCCACCCGGTCGCCGTGATGGAGGCGGTCGCGCTCGGACGTCCGGTCGTGGTCGCCCCCAGCACCGGTCTCGGCGAGCTGGCCGACCGCGGCCTGGCCGAACGGGTCGACGACCCGGCGGACCCGCGCACAGTCGCCGCGACCCTGCTCCGCCACCTGACCGCCCGGACCACCGCGGGAGCGGAGGTGACCGCGGAAGGGAACACCGGGAACACACCGGCCGGGGCCAGCGGCCATGGCACGCCGTCCACGCACCTGCCCACCTGGGACGACTGCGCCGGCGCGCTCGCAGACGCCTACCGGGCCCACGCATGACGCGCCACCGTCCGCCAGTGGACACGATCCGCCCGGGACCATCCACAGTAATGATCAGCACGGCGGACGGGACAGTCGCGCCAACACCGCCATGAACAGCGCTGACGGGAATCGCGCTGGCAGGAATGCTGACAGGAACATCGTCGGCGTCAACAGCGGCGCCACCGCCGGCCCGCCCGCGAACGACATCACCGCGAACGGCATCACCGTGGGCAGTACTGCCACGGCAGGCATCACGACCGACATCACGGCGACCGCGCCCGTGGCGAGGGCTGCCGAAAGCCCACCGCCGGAGGAGACCAGGCACGGTCACGCCGGTCTCGCGCAGCTGCTGGCGATCGCGATGTCCATGGTGGGGACGCAGATCGTGACATCCGTCCTCGGGGCGGTGTTCTGGTCCCTGGCCGCACGCACCTACGCCGTCCACGAGGTCGGGGTGGGGTCGGCGGCCATCGCGGCTATGACGGTCCTCGGTTCCGTCGGGATGCTCGGCCTGGGCACGCTGCTGATGGCCAAGCTCCCCACGGTCGAACGGGAGTCGGACCGCCTCCGGCTGATGCGGGCGTCCATCGCCGTTGTCGGGGTCACCTCCGGCCTGCTCGCGCTGGTGTGGACCGGGGTCACTCCGTTCCTGTCCGAGACGTTGCGCCCGGTCAGCTCGAGCGTGCTCGCCGCCGTGCTGTTCTGCGTCGGGGTCGTCCTGTTCGCGGTGACCTCCACCCTGGACTTCGCGCTGCTGTCGGCGGCGCGGGGGGCCGTGCAGTTCGTCCGCAACGTCGTCACGTCGGTGGTCAAGCTCGGGCTGATCCCGGTGTTCGTGGTCATCGGCTGGACGTCCGGGCTGGATCTCTACCTGTCCTGGGTGGCCGGCATGGCCCTGTCCCTGCCGGTCTGCTACCGCTACTTCCGCCGGCCCGCGCCGGAGGAACGGTCACCGGACGGCGCTGGCGCCGCGGCCACCCCCCGCCAGCGGTTCGCCGGGCTCCGACAGCTGCGGGAGATGCGTAAGGAAGCCGGTGGGCACCACCTGCTCAACCTGGCACTGCAGTTGCCGACCCTGCTGCTGCCCATTCTCGCCGCGCTCGCCGCGACCGCCGCGGACACCGCCTATTTCACGACCGCGCGCCTTGCCGCGACCTTTTTCTTCATCATTCCGTTCGCGCTGGCCATCGCCGTGTTCGCGCAGTCCGGGCAGAACGAGGAACAGGCACTGGCGAAGATCCGCTCGACCCTGCCGCTGGGACTCGTGGCGGCCGTCGCCACCTTCCTGATCGCGGCGCCCTGCGCCAGTCTTGTCATGACCATCTTCGGTGGCGCCTACACCAGCGGGGTGGCCGTCAGCGCGTTCCGGATCATGATGCTCGCCGGGGTACCCCTGGTGATCAAAGATCACTATGTCTCGCTGCGGCGGGTGCAGGGACGGCTGGGATCCGCCTTGCGAGTGGTCGGCGCCGGAACCGCCATGGAGATTGTTTTCGCCCTCGTCGGTGGCCATCTCGGCGGGGTGAACGGCCTGTGCTGGGGCTGGCTGCTGGCGGTGGTGCTGGAAGCCGTGATCACCCTGCCACCGCTGGCGGTGGTCTGGCGCGAGCCCAGGGCCACGATCGCGATGGCCAGCCCCCAGGCGAACACCACCACACCGCTCACCGGCGTGTACCAGCGAATGGCCGCCAGCTTCTACCCGCTCGAGCTGCTCCGTCCGATCGACGAACGAGACCTCGCCCGCTACATCGACAACACGGACAGCACCAGCGGTGAGGCTCGCCGTACGCACGAGCGGACCATCTCCATCTGGCACCGGCCCAGCCGGTTGGAGCGCCTGCCGGACGAGAGCACCGTGCGTCTGCGGCCGTCCACCAGGCGTGCCCTGGCCAACCGCCCGCCCCCCAGCACCGACCAGCATCGGCCGTCACGGCAGAACCAGCCCGAATGACGGGAACATCCTGATCGCAAACAGCTGTCCCGGGCGCTTTGGGCCGTGCCCCGGCTACGCCTTCGCAGCCGTGGACGCGGTAACCGGGGGTGTTGGTGCGCTGGGAGACACCGTGACGGACGTCAGCGATGCGGCGAGTGTCTCCGGGACGGGGTTTTCCCGCGGGGCGGGGCTCTCCCGCGGGGCAGTGGCCTCCTCCGGGGCTAGGTCGTGAACCCGGCGGGCGGGCGATCCAGCGTAAAGCCCGTAGGGCTTGCAGTCCCTGTTGACCAGCGAACCGGTGGCAATCACACAATGATGGCCAATGGTCACGCCAGACATCACGATCACCCTGCTGCCGAGCCAGCAGTCGTTCCCGATGGCAACCGGCTTGGCCACCACCTCGCTGCTGACCTCACCATTGACCACGTCATGCGTGGAGGTCAGAATCGTGACCTGGGTGATATCTTGACTCGTTCACCGATCCGTACCGGTGCCGAATTTTCGATGAAACACATCGAGCCCATCCCTGATCCGCAGGCAAAGCTCGCGCGATGACCGACGACGGAGCCCGGCAGGATGTTCATCGTCCTGGTCTGCACGCCACCGAGACGATAGAGCAGGAAGCGAAGCGGACGCGGGACGAGAAAAGACCCGCCTATACCATTGACGTTGGTTCCCCACACGAGCATCCAGAACTCGAGCCTGAGCTGCTCCCAGAGCTTTTCACGACGCACAGCCACCTCCTTCACGCGTACCAGTCGCGGCGCGGGTTCGCGGCACGGTCTCACCCCACCCACCGTCCAAACAATCGCTCCGATAGTAGCGATTCAATCACTCAAAGCAATGAACGCTGGTCGGATGTCATCACCGTGCCGGCTGACCGACCGGATACAGCGGGATACGGCGGGATACGATGTCAACGGCACCGGCGGCGCGGCGCGCGGCGCCATGTCCGTTTGCCGACCATGTCCGTTTGCCGGGCATGCTCGTTTGCCAACATGTTCGTTTGCCAGCATGCCCGTTTGTCTTCGGGACGAGTTGTCGGCGTCGGGATACCCGGCCCGCCGACGGACACCTGTATCCGTTGCCGACCGAACACATAACGGCACCAGCCATGTCGTTCTCCCGTCAAAACGGCACCGCCAGGTAGTTCGCGTCCCCCCGCTGAGCGGACGGCGGCGTTGCTGGCAGGACGGCGGACAACCACACCGGAGGTAAATCGGCGATGCCAGGCAGAACACGGTCCCAACGCGTGGCCGGACGTGACCGAATGTGGATCGGCGCCCATTCCGTCTTCGTCACCGGGCCACTGGACCTACCCGACGTCGACACGGTCCGCGCGACCATGCGGGAACTCGCCTGGATCGCTCCCGACCACCGGCTGTTCCGCCGGCCCGATCCTGGCTACCACCGGTGGCGCCCGGTGACGGGCCACGAACTCGACAGCCACTGTGAGCGGATGGTCACGGCACTCGATGACGACGTCGACGACGGCGGGCCGGAACGGTTACTGATACGGCAGTACGACGCACACGTCGACGACATCCCCTTTCGGATCGCGGTCGGCCGCGACTCGCTGGCGATGTCGTTGTCCCACCCGCTCGGGGACGCCCGGCTCGGCCTCGACACCGGCGCCGAGCTGCTGTTGGCCGCCGCGGAAGGCCGTCCGCCACTGAGCCTGCACCGGCCGTCCACCCGGCTTCCCCTGGCCCGCGCCCTGGGCGAGTACTACGGCCGGAAACCCGGGCGGGTACTCGCGACGCTGCGGACCCCGCGCCCGGCCGCGCCCGGCCCGGACGCCGGGACACAGCACCGGCCGTGGCAACCGAACTTCACCGTGGTTTCCGGGGTCCTCGCCAGGAGCACGCTCACCGACCTGCGTAAGTGGAAAGTCCGCAACGCGTCCGGGGTCACCCGGACGATGGTGGTTTTCGCCGCGGTCCGGGCAGCGGTGGAAGCGGCGGGCATGCGACCGGCGGCCGGCGGTTTCTACACCGTCGTCGACAACCGGAAATTCCTTCCGACCGGCCGCCGGCTCGACGGCAACTTCACGATTGGAATCTACGTCGAGCCGACGGACGCCCGTGATCCGGTGGCCGTGTCGGCCGCGCTGGAGTCCGCGACCGCGAACGGGCGTACGCTGGCCACGATGAGCCTGCTGACGGGCTTCGCCCAGGTCGGCCGCATCGCGGCTCTGAGCGATCGGGCGCCCTTCCCGGCACGTCCGTCCCTGGTCCTGAATCATCTCGGACGGCTGCGCGGATTCGAGAAACTACCGTGGCGGGGCGACACCTCGGATATCTACTACCTGTCGGCAACAACCCAGCGCCAGCCGGACTATGTCACCTTCCAGTTCGCCGAGCTGCACGGACACGTGTACGTCACCGTGGCTTTCCACGCGAGCATCTTCGACCAGGATGTCGTATGTCGTGCCGTGGACCTGCTCTGCGCGGATCCGGTCGCGCTGCTCGACGGCGCCCGGTGAAACGCCCGGCACCCGGCTCACGGCCGTAGGCCACTCGGGGGCGTACGGACGCGCATGAATGTCCGTGAAAAATTTCGGGCGTGCCCCGCGGATTCATCCGCGGGGCACGCCCGGAACAACCGACAGCCAACAACCGGCCGGATACGGCCTGGCTACTGGCCTGCTGGCCTGCTTACTGGACTACCGACTGACTGCTTACTGGCTACCGCTGGCCGCCCGCTCCCGGGCACGGATTTCCCGGCGGAGCTCGGGCGGCAGGGCGAACAACAGATGCTCCTCCGCCGACGTCACCTGCTGAACGTCGTCAAAACCACGTTCGGCAAGCCACGCGACAACCTCCGTCACCAGTTCCTCGGGAACGGACGCCCCGCTGGTCACGCCGATCGTCTCAACCCCTTCGAGCCAGGCTGGGTCGACCTGCTCGGCGTTGTCCACCAGATGGGCGGCGGGCACTCCGTGGTCGAGAGCGACCTCCACCAGGCGTACCGAGTTCGACGAGTTCGGCGACCCGACGACCAGGATGAGCTCGACCTGGCTGGCGATCTCCTTGACCGCCACCTGCCGGTTCTGGGTGGCGTAGCAGATGTCGGCGCTCGGCGGCCCCTGCAGCAGCGGGAACCGCTCGCGCAGCGCCCGCACGGTGACCTCGGTCTCGTCGACCGACAGGGTGGTCTGGGACAGATAGGCGACTTTGGACTCGTCCCGAACCCGGACAGCCTCCGCGTCCTCCGCGCCGTCGACGAGGTGGATGCGGTCGGGCGCCTGGCCCGTGGTACCGATAACCTCCTCGTGGCCCTCGTGGCCGATGAGGAGGATGTCGAAGTCCTCCTTGGCGAACCGGCGCGCCTCACCGTGGACCTTGGTCACCAGCGGGCACGTGGCATCGATCGTTCGCAGCTCCCGAGACCTCGCCTCCTCGTGGACGGTCGGTGCGACGCCGTGGGCGGAGAACACCACGGTCGCCCCGGTAGGAACCTCGTAGGTCTCTTCCACGAAGATCGCGCCTTTTGCCTCCAGCGTCTTGACGACGTGGGCATTGTGCACGATCTGCTTACGGACGTAGACGGGAGCGCCGTACAGCTCCAGTGCCTTCTCGACCGTCTGTACCGCTCGGTCGACACCAGCGCAGTACCCGCGCGGATTGGCCAGCAGGATCCGCCCCATGTCCCGGAGTCTACGCGGCCCGGCAGCGCCCGGAAGGCCAAACGACAACCGTCACATACCGATGTCCGGGCGGACAGCTCTCGTGCTTTGTGCATCGGCCCGAAGGCCCGCACGGCCGCGCTGGCTACGGTTATCCGATGGCGCTCACCTCCACCCCGGAGCAGCCGTTGCCCGTCCGGACGGTCGCCCGGGCAATCGGCGACTGGATCAACCGGCTCGGCCGGGTCTGGGTGGAGGGCCAGCTCACCGAGATCGTGCGACGGCCGGGCCTGGCCACCGTGTTCCTCACCCTGCGTGATCCGGTAGCCGACGTGTCGCTGCGGCTGACCTGCCCGCGGGCGGTCTGCGACGCGGTGGGGTCCGCGCTCACCGACGGCGCCCGGGTGGTGGTCCAGGGCAAACCGTCGTTCCATCCCGCGCGGGGGACGCTCGCGCTCGCCGTCACCGAGATCCGCCCGATCGGTACCGGGATCCTGCTCGCCCGACTCGAACAGCTGCGCGGCATGCTCGCGGCCGAGGGGCTGTTCGCGGCGTCCCGCAAGCGCCGGCCGCCCTTCCTGCCCCGGGCCGTCGGGCTGATCACCGGACGGGCCAGCGCCGCCGAACGGGATGTGGTCATGAACGCCCGCCGCCGCTGGCCCGCGGTGCGGATCGTCTCGCGTGAGGTCGCGGTGCAGGGACCGCTGGCTGTCGGGCAGATCATCGACGCGCTGCGCGAGCTCGACGGCGTCCCCGAGGTGGACGTCATCGTGATCGCCCGCGGCGGCGGGTCGCTGGAGGATCTGCTGCCGTTCTCCGACGAGGCGCTGGTGCGGGCCGTGGCCGCGGCCACCACCCCGGTGGTCTCCGCGATCGGCCACGAGCAGGACACGCCCCTGCTCGACTTCGTCGCGGACGTGCGGGCGTCCACTCCGACGGACGCGGCCAAGCGGGTCGTACCGGACGTGGCCGAACAGCTCGCGTTGGTGACGACGCTGCGTGGCCGGGCCCGGCGGTCCGTCGAGCAGCGCCTGGACCGGGAGGAACGGTGGCTGGCCGACCTGCGCGGCCGCCCGGCGCTGGCCGCGCCCGGGCGTGAGCTCGACCGTCACGACGAGTACGTGCGGGCGCTGCGCTCCCGTGGCCGGCGCTGCGTGCTCCACCAACTCGAACGGGCCGACCAGGAGCTGGCCCATGCGTTGGCCCAGTTGCACGCGCTGTCACCAGCGGCCACTCTGGACCGGGGATACGCGCTGGTACGCAGAGTCGCCGACGGCTCCATCGTGCGTGATCCCGCCCAGGCCACCCCTGGCGACGCGCTGACCGTACGGGTCGCCGGCGGCTCCTTCCCTGCGACGGTCGACTCCCCGCCAGCTGGCGCGCGGACACAGACCGGCACCACGACCTGACCCGAGAAGCCGCTTCGGCCCGGAAAGCCAGCATGATCCGGAACGCCGGCACGGGCCGGGAATCACGCGGGCCCGGGCCCCGAAAAGATGATCGAACCGCTTTCGGTCGACCAGGGCGGGGGGAATCAACGTCAGGCGGCGCCACCGCCGCGCATCCACCGGAGACATCGGGCCAGACCTCAGGCAAGACCTCAGGCAAGACCTCAGGAAAACTCGGTAAACCAACCGGGGACGACGCAATACATCCGGCCAGCTTCGAACAGTAGTCATTGGATTATTCCTGGGATCAGGGCACGATCCTTCACCTCCGTGGTGCTATGATTTCCAGCGGAAGATTCCAAACGTCCGTCAGCGAGTCAGAGACAGTACGATCATGCTTTTTCTGTGCTGCCGACGGCCCGCATCCCCAGGTCCCTGGGAGGAAAACATTGGCGCGACCAGTGCCGGCGCGCTCGTGTTCAGCCGGCGAAACAGTTTCCCACTGGCCCCTCCAGAGCTCTTCGATACCACGCTCCCGGCGCGATCACTATCGCGCCGGTGAATCAACGGAACAACGCGACGGAAGCAATCTCCGCTCATCGCGGCCCGGGACGGCCGGCCAGGAGAACAAAACCATCACCTGGGGCCGGGCATGACCGATGGTTTTCCCGTCCTGCCCGTGCTGATGTTCCACAGCATCGGCGACGGTGCCAGCGCGGCATTTCGCCGATGGCAGGTCCCGCCGGCGCTGTTCGCCGAACAGTTGGCCTGTCTCAGTGCGGCCGGCTACCAGCTGCTGGGCCTTTCCGAAGCGCTTTCCCGACCGGCCGGGAAACACATCGCGATCACCTTCGACGACGCTTTCGCGGATTTCTCCACCCACGCCGTCCCGGTGCTGCGGCAGGCGAACGCCGGGGCGACCCTCTACGCTCCCACCGCCTACGTGGGCGGCCGGGCGACGTGGCTGTCGGCGTACCCGGAGGGTGCGTCCCCCCTGCTCACCTGGTCCGACCTGCGGGACCTGCACGCCGCCGGCTACGAGATCGACTCGCACGGCCATCGGCACACCGACCTCGACCTGCTGGCCGGCCCCGAGCTGCGCCACGACGTCGAGACCAGCCGTCACCTGCTTGAGGACGAGCTCAGCTCTCCGGTCCAGAGTTTCTGCTATCCGTTCGGATATCACACACGCGCTGTCCGCGAGGCCGTGGCGGAGACCGGTTTCGCCTCCGCCTGCGAGGTGGGATACCGCATTCACCGCCGTGACACGTCCCCGTTCTCGATCAGCCGACTGATAGTCACCGGCTCGACGAGCCCGGAACAGACCCTCGCCCTGGTCCGCAGCGGCCAGCCCGGAGTTGTTCCGTATCTGCGACGTGGTACCCGGGCCCCGTGGCGCGTTTTTCGGGCCGTCCGGCGTGGCCTGCGCACGCGGCAGGAACCAGCCGCCCAGGAACAACCATGACCGGGTCACCCCGGCCCCGCCCCACCGGCCAGCCACACCAACTGGCCGGAAGACGGCGCGAGCCCGGTCCCGTTCATACCGCCCCAAGGCCCCGAACGTCCGTGGAGAAAACCGTGACCAGTGTCGGTATCGGTGTCGTGAGCAGTGTCAGTGTCGTGGTGTGCAGCCATCTCGTGGCACGATGGCCGCAACTTACAAGAGCTCTCGACTCGCTCTGGGACCAGAAGCTGCGCCCGGACCAGGTTGTCGTGGTCGTGGACGGCGACGACGAGCTGCTCGCCCGCCTGCGTGAGCGAGCCGGCCCCGAACTCGTCCTCAGCACCGGGGGGCGTACCGGGCTGTCCAACGCACGTAATGTCGGTATTGCCGCGGTCGACAGCGAATTCGTGGCATTCCTGGACGATGACGCGGTCGCCGATCCGTCCTGGTTGTCATCCCTTGTACAGGTCGCGGCCGCCGACCCCGACATCCTGGGAGTCGGCGGCTGGGTGACCCCCGACTGGGGTGGTGAGAAACCCGGCTGGTTCCCATCCGAGCTGCTCTGGACGGTCGGTTGCAGCCATCACGGATTACCCACCCAGCAGACGGCCGTGCGTAATGTCTTCGGTGGCTGCGCCCTGTTCCGGCGAAGCGTGTTCACCACCACCGGGGGTTTCGACACCCGCCTGGGCCGGCAGACCAAAGGAGCATCGGGCTGCGAGGAAACAGAGCTGTGCATCCGCGCCACCGCCCTGATCCCGGACGGCCGCTTCGTGCACGAACCGGCCGCGGTCATCCACCACCACGTGCCCGCCCAGCGGCAGCGTCCCTCGTACATCGTGCGCCGCTGTTGGGCGGAAGGCGCATCAAAGGCCACGCTCCGGCGTTTGTGCGCGGGCTACCGCGCACCAGCACGCGGCCCGCTCGGCCCTAAACGCGACTTCGTTCTCAAGGTGCTGCCACGCGGGGTACGCAACGGTGTCGGGGCCTCTCTCCGCGGACGCCCGGCGGGCCTCGCACGGGCCGGCATGATCGTTGTGGGAACCGGGACGACCATTCTGAGCTTTCTGCTCGCCGTGATCCGTACGGTCTTCTCGCCGGTGCGGGCGGCAGGCGGCGGCCCGGCTATCCCGGCCGCCAGTCCCGCGCCGCTGGGCACGCCGACCACCGGCACCGACACCGCCGAAGCCCCCGCTTCCGCAGATTCCCCGAGCAGCACGGACTCCCCAGCCGCCACAGGCGCTTCCAGCGCGGACGCCCTGCCCCCGGCCTCGGAAGCCGCTCCGTCCAACGTCCACACGCTCTCGGCCTGAGCCCGGCCTGAACGACCCGGACCGGTTGCCGCCGCTCCTTGCCGGACAGCGCGAGCCACGCCGAACGGATGGGTGGCGACACGGCCGCAACGGCCGCGCCACCTACCGGTAGCACCTGTATGCGCGGTGACGCTACCGACCGGCACCGAGTGCGCGGTGCTGGCGGACGGGGCATTCGCCTCGGGCCTCTATGCTGACCCGCGTGGGCTTCCGGGACGTAGGCGAGCGGCGACGGCTCCGGCGGCGGCGGCGATAGAGCTGGATGCGCTGGCGGACGCCCTCGCTCGGCTGCACGGGCATTTCGAGGTGGACGGCCATCGGCTCACCGGCGACCAGGACGGTGTCCGCGGGAAAGGAAGCATCATCCAGTCCCTGTTGAAGGGGCTGGACCTCACGGGTGCGAATTTCGGGCCGTTGAGCTGCGCCGACATCCGGTTCGAGGAGGCGGACCTCTCCAACTCCGCATGGAGCAGAATCTCCGTGCGGAGGGTCGAGTTCTCCGGATACCGGCTGGTCAGCTGATCGGTGCGGTTCGAGCGCGTCGAGGACGTCGCGTTTACGAACTGCCGACTTGACTACTGCTCGTGGACAGCGCAAAGGCTCTCGGCGTGATTTTTTGCGGGCTGCACCTTTCGGGAAGCCGAGTTCGACGGAAGGCTGGACAGGTTCGTCTTCCGCGACCGCAGACTGGACGGCGCACGTTTCGATGCGACATCGGCCGGTCAGTGCAATCTCCGGGAAGCGGATATCGCGGGTGTCAACGGCCTGCTCACACTGTACGGTACGCGGAGCTCTCCGCATCAGGCCGGTGAGGCCGGGATCATCCTGGCCGGCGAGGTAGGGATCTCGGTCGAGCAGGTCGACCTCTTCCGCAGGGCGGATCCCGCCTTGGGCCGCGACATCATGATGCCCTGGGCGCGGAACGCATAGTCGGCGAGGCGGTCCCGACCGGATCCGCTGGCCGTCACGATCGCCGAAGCGCCCCGCGGAAGCAGGCGCGCCACGCCCGAGCCGACCGGCTCCTGTCGTCCCCGCCCATGCCTCCCGCCCAGCGCACCGTTTCCGCAGTTCAGGGACAACTTCGGGGAAGATAAATGAGGATGCGGACGATAAAGTCCGTTCTATCCGCGTTCACGGAGTTCTAGCGCCCGGCTTCCGCAGTTCGTGGTAACGCGAGTCGCTGGATCTGTGCCTTGACCTGGGAAGACAGGCACGGCGGCACTGCCAGCCGGGCGGTACTCATGCGGGACGGCCGCGTCGTCGCCGACGGCCATCCCGACGACGTGGTGACCGGCGAACGCCTCAGCGACCTCTACGGGGTATCCGTCCACGTCACTGGGGTGACGCTGCCCGCCGGGCACGGCCGCCGGGAGGTGCGCGCCTGCGTCCCCATCCCCGCCGCGCCGGCCGGCCGGCCGGGGCCGGAACCCGGCGGTTGAGAACGTCGACCACGGGACGGCTCCGGCGGAGGACGGTGTCGGTGTCGGTGTCGGTGTCGGTGAACGCCACCACGGCACCGACGTCCACGCCGGCGGCCGCCGAGCCGGTGCCAGGCGGCCTACAGGCCGAGATAGCGGATCACAGCGCGTTCGACCTCGGCCAGTTCATGGTGATCCAGATAGTGGACGGGATCACCATGAACGTAGGCGACATCGAGGCTGCGGATCTGATCCACGAGAAACCTGGTCAACTGCCCGCCGATCTCCAGCGACGGCCGGAAGACGGCGGGCTGCGCGGTGGTGGAGGTGGGTATGACCGTGGCCACGTTCCACGGCATCGAGCTCGGGCTCAGTACCAGCCCGAGGCGCCGGCCGCGTTGTTCGTGACCACGCCTGGCGTCACCGAGATCCACCCGGTAGACCGCACCACGGATCACCAGACGTCGGCCTCGTCGCCGAGATCCTCGTCCGCGAGACGTTCCGCGTCACAGCGGGCACGCGACAGCCAGACCTCCCGTTCGAGCAGCCGCAACGCGCGACGGATCACGTCGCTGGTGCGCTCGTCCGGACGCATGGCAGCCTTGATGATCTGCTCGTCTTCCTCGGTGGGCCGAAAGCCGATGGTGGTTGCCATGTCTCAAGGCTACCGAGTCCGTCAAACATTCGTTGCACATTCGTAAAGCAGCCCGCAGGAAGATCAGGAAGCGGGAACGCGGGTCAAGAAGCAGCTTGGACGCGGTCGGCGGCTGCGGCGATCTCGGCGCGGAGGGCGTCCTTGAGCGGGGCGGGGGCGAACGAGTGCTCCACCGCGGCCGCGGCCAGGCCGACCACCTGGTCGCGGCGCAGCCCCAGGCTGCGCAACGCGTGCAGGTACTCGTCACGCAACGTGGTACCGAACATGGGTGGATCATCGCTGTTGAGGCTGACCGGCAGCGCCAGCTCGATCAGCGTGGGCAACGGGTGGTCCGGATAGTCCGCGACGACCCCGGTGCGCAGGTTCGACGTCGGGCACACCTCCAACGGGATGTGATGCGCCCGCAGATGCTCGACGAGGGCCGGATCGTCGAGGGCCCGGATGCCGTGGCCGATGCGCTCGGCGTGCAGATACTCGAGGGCGTCCCAGATGGTGCGCGCCCCGGTGGTCTCGCCGGCGTGGGGGACGCGGTGCAGCCCGGCGTCACGCGCGACGGTGAACGCCTCGGCGAACTGAGGGCGGGGCACATCGACCTCCGGCCCGCCGAGACCGAGCGCGATCACGGACTCCCGGCGGTTCAGCGCGAACTCGACGGTGCCCTCGGACGCGGGGCGTAGGTTCATGTTCGGCAGGCCGGGAATATCGGTCACCCACCGCACCTGGATGCCGGTTTCCCGCTCGGCGTCCAGGCGGCCCCGCTCGATGCCGCCGAAAAGCTCGTCGGCGTCGATGCCGCGTTGGATGTGCAGGAACGGCGTAAAGGTGATCTCGGCGTACCGGACTCCCTGGCCGGCGAGCCCCAGCGCGGTCTCCCTGGCGAGGACGGCGAAGTCGTCGGCGTCCCGCAGCACCCGGACGGCGGCCAGATAGACCTCGATGAAGTGGTCGAAGTCGCGGAATTCGTAGAACTTCGTCAGGCCCTCGATATCGGTGGGAAGATCGTCCACCCCGTGGCGGCGCGCAAGGGCGAGCAGGGTCCGCGGACGCATGGATCCCTCAAGATGGACGTGCAGCTCCACCTTGGGCAGCGCGTCGACGAACTCCTCGTCGCTCAGCCCGTCCGCCACCTCCTGACGGCCGGCATCGCTCACGCTCATCAGACATCACCCGCGCGGACGTCACCAGTTCGCATGTCGGGAGACGATCGCTCCAGGCCACCCGTCCCGTCAAGCAGGGCTGACGCCACCCACCGGCGCGATATCCACTGGAACTCCGCCGGAACGCCTACCGGGCCAGGCGACGCCGTCCGGCACAATACCGTCCCGTACCGTTCCGTAACCGGTCCGAGCCTGCTCCGAGCCTGCTCCGAGCCTGTCCCAGGCCTGCTCCAAGCAGGGCCGGCCGAACCATGAGGAGGCTGAAGGTGCCGGGGTCGAGCGACACGCCAGAGCAGCAGCCGTCACCGGTGGGGCAGCAGCCGCTGACGTACGAAAGGGCCCGCTCGGAGCTGGAGGACGTCGTCCGCCGGCTGGAGGCCGGTGGCATCACCCTGGAGGAGTCGCTGTCGCTGTGGGAACGCGGCGAAGAACTCGCGAAGGTGTGCCAGGCGTTCCTGGAGGGAGCCCGCGCCCGCCTCGACAGCGCTGTCGACGCCGCCGGTACCGGCCCGGCGGATCCGGGCGTCCGCTGACGCACGGCCCGCTGGCGCGCGGCCTACGGCGCGGCGTGCGGGCGCAGCGACGCCGCGAGCACCCCCAGGTCGGCGGCGGACGCCCCGCCCTTGCCACCGCCGTCGGAGACGATCAGCACGACATCACCGACCTGGCGGGTCAGCGCCAGATGGCCGGCATCGTCCCGTCTTTCCTGCCAGGACGCTCCGGCGAACTCGACAGTCCCCGTCACGGGCCGGTCCCCCAGGACGCGTTTGACCGCGTCCCGGGCGTTGCTCTCGTTGAGCTGCGCGTACGTCCTGTCATCCGGGCGGTCGACGACGTACCCGATCGTCAGCTCGACCGTTCCCGGCGCGGTGTCCGACAGCCCCGAGGTGCGGACCGAGGTGGGCTTCCAGTGGTCGGGCAGACCCGTCGGCGCCAGGACGTCGAAGGGCGCCAACCGCGCGAACGCGGCCACCGGGGCGGCCGTGTCCACCGTGCGCACCGGGTCGCCGCCGCCTCTGGGCATGAACAGCGCGACCAGCAGCACCCCGGCCATCACCACCCCGAGGGACAGCGCCATGTCTCGGATCGTTTCCTGACCGCGTCGTCGTGCCATCGTTCCATCCTGCCGTCCCGGGGATGCGGCCCGACGGGGCAGTCGGCCCGCTCGGTCCCTTTTCGTCCGTGGCGATCCCGCATCGGTCATCGCCGGACGGTGGTCTCCGCGCCGGATCCCGTGCCCGGTCGGCCGCCCGTCATGGCGCCGGATCGCGGTGGATCGCGCCGGATCGCGCTGTCGGCGTCCCGGGGGCACACCCGCGACGACCACACACCGCATTCAGGAAACATCATCGATAAAATAATTATCGGGCGCCTGTTGAAGCACGGCCCGGACGTAAGCCAACTAACAGCGCGTCTGCCGGCCAGGTCGAATGCCTGGCGCCAACCGTCGGTAAACAATAGATGGGCGTCCGGCACGCCCCCTCCGCGTGCCGGACGCCCATGTGTGAGGTTGGACGTATGTCCGCTGGTCAAGGTTGCACCAAGTAGGACGATCGAGATGTCACACACCTGACATTGGCGTTCCGCGGACTGCCGTCCCAAAAGCGGTGCGATCGTATTTCCACGCCCGGCCGTCCTGCCAGCCGCGGGTACCGGCGGGTATCCACCCGGGTGCCGCGGCTGGCACCCCGCGCGGGACCGGCGGCCTGGGCCCACGCGACCGCACCGGGCCGTGACCGGGTGACATCCGCCCCGCGGCCGGCGGGGCGAAGGGCTGCCGGTGACCCGCCGGCTATCGGTGGGCGGATTCACTGATGTGCAACTAGTCTCACTTCCGTGGCAGTCGAAAGCGCGAACCTTCCTGATCCTCTCGTCGTCCAGGGGCAGGCACCCGACCGCAACCTCGCCCTCGAGCTCGTCAGAGTGACCGAGGCGGGGGCACTCGCGGCCGCCCGATGGGTCGGGCGCGGTGACAAGAACGGCGCCGACCAGGCCGCCGTGGACGCCATGCGACGGCTCGTCGGCACGGTGTCGATGCGGGGCGTCGTCGTCATCGGCGAGGGCGAGAAGGACGAGGCCCCCATGCTCTTCAACGGCGAGGAGGTCGGCTCGGGCGAAGGCCCCGAGTGCGACGTCGCCGTCGACCCGGTGGACGGCACCACGCTCACCGCCAAGGGCATGAACAACGCGATCTCCGTGATGGCGGTGTCCGAGCGCGGGTCCATGTACGACGCGAGCGCGTGCTTCTACATGGAGAAGCTCGTCACCGGCCCCGAGGCCGCCGGCGTGGTGGACATCACGGCGCCGGTCGAGGACAACGTCCGGGCCGTCGCCAAAGCCAAGGGCGTGCATCCGCGGGACGTGACCGTCGTCGTCCTGGAACGCCCGCGCCACGTCCAGCTGATCGAGCAGATCCGCGCGGCCGGCGCCCGGGTGAAGCTCATCTCCGACGGAGACGTCGCCGGCGCGGTCATGGCTGCCTCCGCCGACACCGGCGTCGACCTGCTGCTCGGCATCGGCGGCACACCCGAAGGGATCATCAGCGCGTGCGCGGTGACCTGTATCGGCGGTGTCATCCAGGGACGGCTGTGGCCGCGGGACGACACCGAACGCACCAAACTCGTCGACGCCGGCCACGACCTCAGGCGCGTACTGACCACCCGCGAGCTCGTGGACAGCGACAACGTCTTCTTCGTCGCCACCGGTATCACCGACGGTGAGCTGCTGGCCGGTGTTCGGTACCGGCCGGGCGGCGCCAACACGTCGTCGCTGGTGATGCGCTCCCGCAGCGGGACGATCCGGCGGGTGGACAGCCAGCATCAACTGACCAAACTGCAGGCGTATTCGACGGTGCCGTTCTGAAGGTACCGTTCCGAACCATGTCGACGACATCGGCGCCGGTGCGGACCACGGCCGTCACCCCGCGCCGGGTCGCCCCACGCTGGGCTGCCCTACACCGGGCCGCACTACACCGGGTCACCGCGGCTGTCGCCCGCCTGGACCGGCCCGGTCCCCACGGCCGGGCGTCCGAAACCACCACGCTGCGCGCCGCGGCCGGCCGTTTCGTGACCCATCCGCGTCCACCGGTGCTGTTGGGTGTGGCCGCGAGCCTGGCGGCCGTGCGGCTCGCCCGCGGACGCTTCAGCCGGACGGACGCGGTGGTCGCGGTGTCCATGGCCGCCGCGCAGCCGTTCGTCGAGTGGGGGGTGCACCGCGGGATTCTGCACGCCCGGCCGGGCAGCCGGGCCGGCGCGGTCTGCTACCGGATCGCCGGCTGGGGGCACGAGCAGCACCACCGCGACCCGACGAACATGGACACGATGTTCATCCGGCCGCAGGAGGTGCTCGACGCCGGCGCGGCCGCGCTGGCCGTCGCCCTGGTTGGCCCTCCCCCCGCCGCCACCGCGGCCCTGTGCACGGGTCTGGGGCTGCTTGCCTACGACTGGACGCACTTCCTCATCCACACCGGCTACCGTCCGCGCGGCAGGATGTACCGCAGGATCTGGCGTAACCACCGGTTGCACCACTTCCGCAACGAACGCTACTGGCTGGGTGTGACGTCCAACATCGGCGACGTGCTGCTGGGTACCAACCCGCCGCGGGACGCGGTCCCGGTCTCGCCGACCGCGGCCTACGCCCACCTCCCCGCCCAGTGATCTTCGGTGATGCCAGTCCGCCGCCCCGCTCACGCCCTGTGGACTTACTCACGCTCGGTACCGGCCGGTTGGCCCGAGAAACGGACGCTCCACCCGCCGGTCAACTGGCCGCGGCCGCCCGCCAGCGAGTGGGATCTTCCCTGATCCGGTCATCCGCCGCGGGTGGCCGCCAGGTGGGCCCGCGCTCCGGTGGTTGACCAACCGCCAGTCGCCGGATTCCGTTCCAACGCGGTCCGGCCACCGGCGGATCATTTCCCGACAGTTCTGTCCGCTCTGTCCGCGCCCGCGCCGCGGGCCATGGATATGTCACCGCCATGTCGTCGAGGTTCGGCCCGCGTCACGGAAACATCGGAAACATCGTGCCCGGCCGTGCCGTAACCGCCGAAAAACCGCGGTGGGCCGTTTACCGGCAGGTCTGACACCGTACTGGCGAACAGGACGTCAGGATGACGGTCAGGATGACGGTGGACATTCCGCGCCCAGGGTGTCCAGGCCGATGCCGATGTCGACGCGGGTGTCGACGCGGGTGTCGTCGATGACGCTGTCGGTGCCGTCAACGACCGGATCCCCCAGGCAGGCGGGAGAGCTCCTGGCCGGGCGGGGCGACGGCCGGCCGCCACCAGTGGTGCCCAACCGTGCCGGCCCCGTGGCCAGCGGGGATGGCGGAGGCAGCCTGGCCGGCGGAGACACCGCGGCCGGCGGAGCCGTTCGGGCTCGTGGGGACCCTGCCGGACCGTCCGCGCCCGCCCGCAGCCCGGCGAGGGCCATTCGCCGGGCGAGCGGCGCCGAACCGTCGGAAGGGCCGGCCGACGAGGTGGCCGGCGTGTGCCCCACCGGTGGCCGGCCCGGGCCGGCCGCGCCCGACACCCGCGGAAAAACGCTCGGGGAACCGTCCGGTACCGGCAGCGCGGCAGATCCGCAGGAACTGACGGCGCACACGGTGGCCAGAGCCACTGAACACACCAGTGGAAAACGCGGACCGAAACGCACGACCGCCGCCATCTCAGATATCCGTGCGGCCGACCACAGTCGTTACCGCGTAACTATTCATTCCTCCCGTCGGTGACACTAGCACCGACACCGTCGAACGCGGCAAATGCCGGGCCGCGTCCGACGGACAGCTTCCGGACAGCTTCCGGACAGCTTCCGGACAATGCAACCCGTATGAATCGGTTAATAATTTCTTCGCACCCGGCCGGCGGCGACGGCGTGTTCCACGCCGAATACCGGCGTCGGTCGCGGTGGCGACGACCGCCGGCCGGGTCACCGGGAACCCGGAAGCCCCCGCCGGAGGGTACGTACCGCCCACCACCGGACGCCCGTCGCACGTTGCGCCTAACCTCCTGGACGGTAGATAGATGTCGAGCAGGTGACGACCGGCGGGAGCGGGAGCATATGAGCGAGCAGGACTACCGCATCGAGCACGACTCCATGGGTGAGGTGCGCGTGCCGGCCACGGCCAGGTGGCGGGCACAGACCCAGCGTGCGGTCGAGAACTTCCCCGTGTCGGGCCAGCGGATCTCCCGGGCCCACATCGCCGCCCTGGCACGGATCAAGGCCGCGGCGGCAACCGTCAACGCCAAACTCGGCGTCCTCGACGCGGAGATCGCCACCGCGATCTCCGAAGCCGCCCAGGAGGTCGCCGAGGGCGCCTGGGACGACCACTTCCCGATCGACGTGTTCCAGACCGGCAGCGGGACGTCGTCCAACATGAACACCAACGAGGTGCTGGCCACCCTCGCCACCGAGCGGCTGGGCCGGCCGGTGCACCCGAACGACCACGTCAACGCGTCCCAGTCGTCCAACGACGTGTTCCCGTCGTCGATCCACGTCGCGGCGACGCAGGCGATCGTCCGGGACCTGATCCCCGCCCTCGAACACCTGGCCGCCGCCCTCGGGCGCAAGAGCGTCGAGTTCCGGGAGGTCGTGAAGTCGGGGCGCACCCACCTGATGGACGCCACGCCGGTGACCCTCGGTCAGGAGTTCGGCGGCTACGCGGCGGCGGTCAGCTACGGGGTGGAGCGGCTGCGGGCGGCCCTGCCCCGCATCGGTGAGCTCCCGTTGGGCGGGACCGCCGTCGGCACCGGTATCAACACCCCGCCCGGCTTCGCCGCCGCCGTCATCGAGCAGTTGGTGGCGGCCACCGGCCTGCCGCTGTCCGAGGCCCGCGACCACTTCGAGGCGCAGGCGTCCCGGGACGGCCTGGTCGAGGCCTCCGGGGTGCTGCGGGTGATCGCGCTGTCGCTGTACAAGATTGCCAACGACCTGCGCTGGGCGTCGTCGGGCCCGCGCGCCGGGCTCGGGGAGATCCACCTGCCCGACCTGCAGCCAGGATCGTCGATCATGCCGGGCAAGGTCAACCCGGTGATCCCCGAAGCCGTCTGCCAGGTCGTCGCGCAGGTGGTCGGCAACGACGCGGCCGTGGCCTTCGGCGGCTCCGCGGGCAACTTCGAGCTGAACGTAATGCTGCCGGTGATCGCCCGCAACCTGCTGGAGTCGATCCACATCCTGTCCACCATCAGCCGGCTGTTCGCCGACCGCTGCGTGGACGGCATCGTCGCGGACGTCGAGCGCTGCCGGCGGTTCGCGGAGTCCTCGCCGTCCATCGTGACGCCGCTGAACCGCTACATCGGCTACGAGGAGGCTGCCAAGGTCGCCAAGCAGTCCCTGGCCGAGGAGAAGACGATCCGCGAGGTCGTCCTCGAGCGCGGCTACGTGGCTGCCGGCGTGCTCACCGAGGAGCAGCTGGACGCCGCGCTGGACGTCCTGTCGATGACCCACCCATAGACCGTGCCCGGCCCGGCCGGCAGTGTGATCATGCTCTTTCACGCTGCCGGCAGCCCGGATCCGCGGGGCACCGACGGGCCGAAGAAAGTATGATCATCGCTGCCGCGCGTCGCCGGGCCGCGATCACCGGGCAGTCCGGCGGTGTGGCCGCGGCCGCTGCCCGCCACCTGCGCCGAACAGACGGCGGGGAGCCGTGGAAGACCCCCCAGCAAGCCCCCACGA
>NZ_CAAAFS010000065.1:0-6498 GCF_900634755.1 Protofrankia symbiont of Coriaria myrtifolia | reverse complement strand
CCGCACCCGTGTTCAACGAGGCACCACGGTGGAGGTTACGGGGAGCTCGAAGATTTTTCCGCGGGCCGGACGGACGGCCACGCAGGCCGGACGGGCCAGCCGATGGGGCCACCCGGGCCGGGCCATGCGGGCCGGCCGGCCGGGCGGACCGAGCCGGGCTGGCCGAGCCGTGCCGGTCGTTCGCGCTGGCCATGCCAGTTGTCCGGGCCGGTGTCGGACCGGGCCGGGCGCATACCGGCCGCCAGGTGTGGCCGGCACGCGCGCACCGACGCGGCCGGCCCACCTGGAAGCGACGGCCCGGGAAGGTACGGAGGTCCCGGCAGAAGGGGCAGTAACAACCTGACGTTCCGGACACCTCGGGCCGCCGGGCCGGATATTCTCCCAACTAATCAATAGTGGGAATTTTCAGTTGAGGAGGTGACAAACGATGTACGACTACGACCTCCTCGTCATCGGGTCGGGCCCAGGCGGGCAGAAAGCGGCTATCGCCGCCGCCAAGCTGGGCCGCCGCGTCGCGATCGTCGATCGTCGTGACATGGTCGGCGGGGTCTGCATCAACACCGGCACGATCCCGTCGAAGACACTGCGCGAAGCCGTGCTCTACCTCACCGGTATGACCCAGCGGGAGATGTACGGACAGAGCTACCGACTGAAGGACGACATAACGGTCTCGGACCTGTCCTCACGCACCCAGCACGTCATCGGACGTGAGATCGACGTCATTCGTAACCAGCTCAGCCGTAATCGGGTGGCCTTGCTCATCGGAACGGCAAGCTTTGTCGACCCGAACACCATCGCCATCATCGGCAGCGACCAGATCGACGAGCGCCGGGTCCGGGCGGAGAAAATCATCATCGCCACCGGCACCCGGCCGGCCCGACCGGACACGGTCGACTTCGACGGCCGCACCGTGGTCGACAGCGACCAGATCCTGGCGCTGGACAAGATTCCCGGCTCGATGGTCGTCGTGGGCGCCGGTGTGATCGGCATCGAGTACGCGTCCATGTTCGCCGCGCTCGGCACCAAGGTGACCGTCGTGGAGCGTCGTGACCGGATGCTCGACTTCTGCGACGTGGAGATCGTCGAAGCTCTCAAGTATCATCTACGAGACCTGGCTGTTACATTCAGGTTTCGCGAGTCGGTCGTGTCCGTCGAACGCCACAACAACGGCACCCTGACTCTGCTGGAAAGCGGCAAGAAGGTCCCTGCCGACACCGTGATGTACTCGGCCGGACGCCAGGGGCTCACCACCGCGCTCAACCTCTCCAACGCGGGCCTGAGCGCCGACAACCGGGGGCGCATCAAGGTCGGCTCGGACTTCCGGACCGAGGTCGACCACATCTACGCCGTCGGCGACGTCATCGGCTTCCCGGCACTTGCCGCGACATCCATGGAGCAGGGCCGGCTCGCCGCCTACGCGGCCTGCGGCGAGGCCGTCCACGTGATGCGCCACGAGCTGATGCCCATCGGCATCTACACCATCCCCGAGATCTCCTACGTCGGCAGCACCGAGGACGAACTCACCGAACGGGCTGTGCCGTTCGAGGTCGGCGTGGCCCGCTACCGCGAACTCGCCCGCGGCCAGATCGTCGGGGACTCCTACGGCATGCTGAAGCTGCTCGTGAGCTCGACCGACCGCAAGCTGCTCGGCGTCCACGTCTTCGGTACCGGGGCCACCGAACTCGTCCACATCGGCCAGACCGTGATGGGCTGCGACGGGACGATCGACTACCTGGTGGACGCCGTGTTCAACTACCCGACGCTCGCCGAGTCCTACAAGGTGGCGGCGCTGGACGCGATGAACAAGATGCGTGCCGTCGCCCGCTTCAGCAGCTGACGTCCAGGCTCAGCTGACGTCCAGGCTCAGGCGGGCTCGGGGCGGTCGGGGCAGGCACCCGGTCGGGGCAGGGGCGGTCAGGGCAGCCGGAAGACGTCGACCAGGATCACGCCTGGGGCGGGCCGGCGGTGCGCCGCCGGGCTGTCGTGGACGACCAGGATCGACGAAGGGTCGCCCGGGGCCAGGGCGATCCCCTCGGCGTGGTCGTCGCCCTCGCCGAACGGCAGGTCCAGCACACGGACGAGCGCCTCGTCGTCGACGACGACGCTCGTCGCCGCCCTGGCCGCGCCACGCCACCGGTAGACCCGGACCGGGCCGTCGAGGTCCATGGTCGGGCCGGCGAGCACGAGCAGGTCGTCCCCCTGGGCGAGCAGGTCGCGCACGCCCAGGCCGTCGAGGTTCAGGAAGTGCTTCCGGTAGGGGAGGCCGCCGTCCAGCGGCCGCAGCCCGAGGTCCTGGCCGTCACCCTCGGTGGGACGCAGTTCGACGACCACCGCCCAGCCGCGCAGCACCGGCCCGCGCAGGCCCAGGTAGACCCGCTCACCGACGACGGCCAGCCCCTCGACGTCGAGCCCGTTGTCCTTGCTCGGAATCGTCAGGAACGGGCCGAGATGCTCGTCGCCCTTCAGCACCGTGGTGACCCGGGTCTGCTTGCGCAGGCCCAGCGCGGCGGCGGTCCGCTGCCCGCCGGCGCCGTCCGGGGCGGCGGCGCTGCCCACCAGGGTGGGCAGCCCGTCCTGGGTGACGACCGGGATGCGGCCGAGCAGATGCCGGTTCGCGTTCTTACGGATCTTTGCCAGGGCGCGCAGCGCGTCCTCGGTCGCGTGGTGCGGTCTGACCCGCTTGCGCGTCAGGCTGTGCGAACCGACGAACCACAGGTAGTCACCATGCCGGTCGAACCCCTCGATGTCGATCTCGGGGATGGCGCCGTCCGCGTCCGGCCCCGCCGGCAGCGGCAGGAAGTCACCGACCGGGAAGGAGACATGGTTGTCGTAGATGTCCCCGGCGGCGCCCAGGGTCACCCGCTCGATCGTCGCCGTCTCGTCCCCGCCGAGCCACAGGTGCCGCCCTTCGGTCTTGATCGTCGACAGTGACTCGACGATGTCGACCACGGGGTGCGGGCCGACGTCGTCGAAACGGACCGCAACGGTCTCCACGGCATCCACGACTGCTCCTCCTCGGCCCTGAGCCCCCGGTGACGTGACAGTCCCGTCTACCACAGCTCGCCTGTCACAGCCCCGCCTGCCACGACTCGTCCGACATATCCGGCCAGATCGGATCGTCACCGTGACCGGGCGGCGCAGCCGGCGGACAGAGCAGTGGTCAGCAAACATCACCACAGCCCACAGGCACGTTGTTTGTCGCAAAGCGGACACAGCCCCGAGGGCGGAATCGGGCCGGGCCGGGCCGAGCCGGTCGAGGGGGCGGTAGGCAGGCTGGAGACGCACCGGACGCACCGGGCAGCCTCAGGGCTGTGGACCGTCGCCCCACAGCCCTCGCCGCGGAAGTACTCCCGCGGGACGAGTGCGGCGGAACGGCTTCAGGGGACGCGGGACGCCACCGCCACCGACGTCGCGGCGGCGTCCCAGGCGATCCGGGACAGCCCCTCGACCGTGTCGATGCCGGCCCGCATCGACGGGTTGCCGCGGCTGTAGACCGCCATCACGTAGTCCCGTCCGCCTCCGTGGACATGTCCGATGCTGGCGATCACCCAGCCACCGTCGCGGGGCAGCCAGCCGTTCTTCACCTCCACCGTGACGCCCGCGGGCACCCCGCCGGGCAGGCCCCATCGCTGGGCGGGCACCACACCGGCGAGCAGGCTCGTCGCGGTGGCCCGGGCCTGATCGCTCAGTACGCCGCCCGGATAGGCCAGCGTGCGCAGCACCGCGAGCTGGTCGGCGGCGCTGGTCAGGGTGAGCCCCCAGCGCCCGCCGCCGCCCGCCTTCGTCCTGGTCATCCCAAGCCGGCTGAACATGGTGTCCATCGACGCCGTGCCGCCGAGTGAGCGCCACAACCGGCTCGCGGCCCTGTTGTCGCTTACGTAGATCATCGCCTGGGCGTTGCGCAGTTCGCTCGCGCCCAGACGTCCGGACGGCCCGGCGCGTTCCAGAATGCCCAGCAGTATCGACAGTTTCACCGTGCTGGCCGTCTCGAAACCCGGCGCCGTCGGGTCGTCGACGGCGACGGTCCGACCGGTGACCGCGTCGTACACTGCCACACCGACCTGCCCGGGGCGTCCTTCGAGATATCCCTGGAACCGCTCGGACAGGTCGGACCCGGGCAGCGACGGCGCCTTCGGCGCGGCCTCGGGAACGGGCCGCGGCGGTGGGACGACGATACCGACGGACGGCAACCGGACAGCTGGCGGCTCCGCGGGAACGCCCGGCACGGAAACATCCGGCGCGGAAACATTCGACGTGGATCCGCCGGCACCGGCAAAACGCACGGATCCAACGACCGGAGCCAGCACGAGAGCATTGACCACGGCAGCGGCGACCAGTATTGCGCCGGTTCGTCTCGAGACCGGGACCCGGGCCGGCACATCGACGGATCCCAGCGGTCCTGAAAATTCCCCCGCCGGCCGCCGGGTCGCGTTTTTCGCGACGTTGTGCGGCGGTGCACGGTGCCGCATGGCGACGATTGCATGGTGCCGCATGGCCACAGCAAATGTATATCCGTGGCAGGGCGTCGCCGCATCGCCACGCTCCCTTTTCTCCGCGACCGCGCAGATCGGTGCCGGACGCCGAGAAGACTCCCGCCAGGCGGCCTTTCCGCGGAAAACAGCCACCGGAAAATTCGCCGGCAAAAGACGCTGGAACCGGCCGCACCGGCCGCCGGTACCTCGGCAGCCCGGAAACAGTCTCATACCGGCCCTCGACATTATTGTCAGGCGACGGGGCGGGATGGCGGGTTGGCGCTGTTGGCACTGCTCCCTGGCTCGTGGTCCTGGTCCCCGGCCCGATTCCCGGTTTGGCCCCTGACCGCCCCTGGCCGCGTCCTTCGCGCAATCAGGAGACACCCCGGGAAGTAGCGGGGACATGCCCTCCGCCGGGCCTTGGCGGCGCGCATGTCCGAAGCAGTGGGGACGCCAGGCGCGGAAGGAACGCGACCACACCGTTCCCGGGCGGGTTTGTCAGGCGAGGTGAGCCCGCTCCGTTCGGGCGTCGCGGGCGCAGCGGGCACGAAGCTTGTCACCCAGCGTGCCGGACAGATCCCGTACCGGGATCCAGCGATGGTCGACCGTCTCCGCGGAACACGGCTGCGCCGTTTCGTCCGGGACATACAGAACGAAGCGAGCGTCGTAGTGCACATGCGAGGGTTCTTCCCGAACCGGATCGGCGGACACGACCTGCGCGTCAATATCAATCGGATAAACAGTGTCCGGAATCACAGAATTCGCCGCTATTCCGGTTCTCTCGGCGAGCCCGCGCAGCGCCGCGCCCAACAAGGACCGGTCCGCCGCGTCGACATGCCCGCCGGGGAGCAGCCAGCCCGCCGAACCCCGATGACGAACATGCAGCACCCGCCAGTCCGCGGTAACCGCGACCGCGCCCCAGGTGACATGCGCCGGCATCGTGGCTGCGTCCGTCACTGGACCTGCCCCCTCTATCAGGGCCAGCACCAGCGGACTCAGGGTCTCGATCTCACCGGGATTGTCCTCGAGATAGTGGAGAACTACTCCGGCGACCGCATTGTTGCTCACTGCCACAGGACATGACAGTACCTCCAGAAGACGATTTCGGCCGCACGAGGGCCGGCCGGGCGCCGCCGCTTCGAACGGGCCCACGGTGTACTCCGCGGCGCCCGAACGGTGCACTCAGCGGCCGGATCCCGTTCGTGGCACGTACTTTCCGCCCAGCGCGTCGGACGGTCACGACGCTGCCGGGCGGGCGAGCGAGCGGGCCACAGTCGCCAAACCGACAAATCGCCTCCGCCCCGCCGGCCGCCGCCAACGGTTCCCGCGGCCGCGCTGACAGGCTGCCGACAGCCGCGGCGGCGCGTCGGCATGTGATGCCTATCGTGTGACGACCGGCACCAACCCACATCGACCGGTACCAACCGTTGGGATCGTCTCCGTGCGGGCGGGACGGACACCGACGGGCGAGGCCGGCCGAACAGGACACGCGTCACACTCGGGGTGTGTGAAGGGGGAGATCAGATTGGGTGCTTCCGGAGGTTCCGGTGGCTACGCCGGCACCACGCGGCATCGGTTGCGGCATCGGATGGCAGTGGCAGCCGTGGGCGGCGGCCTGGCGGTACTGCTGCTCGGAGCCTGTGGCGAAGCGACGGGCACGAGCGGGACAACCGGGCCGACCGGATCGGTGACTCTGCCGAGCGGACTGCCGACATCGCTGCCCACGGGTCTGCCGACGGCTCTGCCGTCCATGTCGGCGTCACTGCCGGGCGGCGGGCAGGTGGCCACGGGCAGGGACGCGCTGAAGGCCGCGAACGTCCCCGAGGACTTCCCGATCCCGCCGGGCGCCGAGGTGGAGGCCGGTACGTCCAGGAACAACGAGTCCGTGCTCACCCTGAGCGGTGTCTCCGACAACGCGGTGGCGACCTTCTACCGCCAGGCGCTGCCGGCCGCCGGCTACACGATTACCAGTGACAATCAGATAGCCGGCCTGGCGGCTTCGATCGCCGTAACTGGTCAGGTCTGG
>NZ_CAAAFS010000064.1:0-28516 GCF_900634755.1 Protofrankia symbiont of Coriaria myrtifolia | reverse complement strand
GTTTACTAGTTACCGATCGCCTTCGAGGGCCACGGTCTGAGCGGGACCATCGGAACGGCCGGGATCGGAACAGCCAACGGCACGATACTGACCTTCCGGAAGCAGTAGGCAAAGAAGCAGCGGAAAAAGCGGCGGACCCCTGCCGGCAGCAGTGAACAGGCCAGCGGAAACGGACCAGATCCGGCTTTTCAGGCTCACCGGCCCACCAGTCCGATTCCGGCCAGCCCGATGGTTGTGCAACGCCGACTCCCGGTACGGCCGGTGACCCGCCACCGCCCGTACCGTCGCGATCGCCGGACGGCCATCGGGCACCCGCAAGCATTACCCCGGGCGGCCCGGACCTCACTTCGCACCCGAACCGTGTTCCGTACCCGGATGCTATTTCGTGCTTATCAGTGCGTCCAGCATCCCGTGCAGATGGGCCACCGCCCATTCAATGTCGAAGTACTTGTACTGGCCGGCCCGTGACTCGGCCGCGAGAACGCCACAAAGGTGCACTCTTTTGAAGTCACCGTACGGGAACCTGTACCGCTTCCTGTCGTCCTCGTCGTCGTCCTCGGAGATTCCCAGATACCATTTCTGATACTCGTTGAAGCCATGTTCGGAAATGAACTCGTTCTCCTGCCGCGTCGAGGGCTGGTGCGCGCTCCAGTCATCTCGTTCGTCGAGTACCACGGCACCGTTTTCGATCAGTTTTCTGGCATGTTCGTAGGAACGGCGGCTCAGTCTCACGGACATGATCTCCTCCAGATCATTCTCGAGGACGAACCGGTGCACGGGGCTGGCCGCGTCAACGGCCCGTTCAGACGGCCGTACCCGGTCTGGCAGCATCGACACCGGCACGCCACCCGGCACCCCCGGGGGGCATCCCGGCCGGCTGAACCACCCCGGCCGGCACGCCGGGAGCACGCCACCCCCACAAATGATCATTCTTGCCGTCACCGACGAGCACCCACTGACGCCCATCGGCTGGACGCCGGCTGGCCGCCCGGCGCCGGACATGCCTGCCGGCGCCGGGCCCGGACAGACCGCGGGCCCGCGGAGGCCTTCCTTCCGCCAGGCTTCCGCCAGGCTTCCGCCAGGCCGCTGGACGGCTCAGGCCGTGGCCGGCGGCGTGGCTGCCGGACCCGGTTGCGGGCCCGCGGCCGCGGCCCTGGCGAGGCGGCGAGCCAGCCTGGCGATGAAGAACTTCAGGACACCGGCGAGAAGCGCTCCCGTCCCCGGCACGAGCGGGACGAAGCTGCCCTGCCAGACGATCTCGGTACCGCCGTCCACCGGCGCCAGATCCACCGTCGCCAGATAGTCGCGTATCGGCAGCAGAGCCGAGCGAATCCGGTAGGCGTGCCGACGGGCCGGAAGATACTCAACGATCTCTTCACGGGAGATCAGGGGTGGCCGGCCAACCCGACGCACCGCTCCCACACCGCCCGGCGGGGGCGTGCCCTCCCGTTCCCACCACGATCGCGATATGAGCGGAGCCGCCCACCGCGACCAGCCCGCGCCGTCCGCCAGGAGCTCGAACACCGCTGACGGCGCGGCCGGGGAGAGCTGGGTCACCACGTACACCCGACGCCGGCCGCTCACAACGCCCGCCGCCCGGTCCGTTCGCGCCGGTCAGACCGGTCGACCTGGCCAGGCCACCTGGTTCGTACCACCGTAGCGGCCCCGGAAACGATGGCCTGCTGCTCCCATATCCGACGGACGTCCACCACAGCCTCTTACCTTTCACCAAGAACGCGGACTCATCAAGAACATGAGGGTGGGCGCGGATGTGGCTGTCGACACGGCGACGCGGGGCCGAACCGTGGCCTCGTTCGCGGTCGGCCGCGCCCTGCCTCCAACCAGACGCATCCCGCCCCATGTGTATCCCCCATGTGTACACGGACGGCTTTTTCCCGCCCACTACAGATGATCAATAGCGGACTGCCACGTCTCACGATGGAGTGCGCGCTCCAGCGGCCGGCGGCGGGCCCAGCCATGTCTTTCCAGGTCGGGGGCCTGCTCGTGATGCGTGACCGGGCCGAGGCACAGCCACGCGACCGGCCGGATACCGTCGGGAATACCCAGCATGTCCTGGACGGCCTGTTCACGGAAGAATGACACCCAGCCGCACCCGAGGCCCTCAGCGGTGGCCGCCAGCCACAGATTCTGGATCGCCAAACATACCGAGTACACCCCCGCGTCCGCAATGGCATGCCGGCCCAGGACGGCATGCCCGCCGCGCTTCTCGTCATAGGTCACCACGAGGGAAAGCGTGGACTCCAGGACACCATCGATCTTGATCTGGGCGAACCGGGCGGCCCGCTCACCCGTCAGAGTCGCGGCAAAGACCGCGCGTTCCCGTCTGACATGCTCGTAGAAAGCGCGCCGGGTGCGCTGGTTTTCGATCACGATGAAGTCCCACGGCTGACTCAGCCCGACGCTGGGAGCGGCATGTGCCGCGGCAAGCACCCGCTCGAGGACGCCGTCCGGGATCGGTGCCCCGGTGAACTGGGCGCGGACGTCACGCCGCTGATGGATCACGCCGTACAGGTCCACTGGCATGGCAGGCTCCCGCTGTCCGCCACCCGCCCGTCGACGGATGGCACGGATGCGAGGCCGGTCTTCGGACTCTCGGATCAACACCTGACCGCCCGCCTTCCCGGACCGCGTGGTCCAGTGGCTGCTCCCGGGCCGCGTCCAGCGGACCTCGATCGCGCGGACGGCACCTGGACGACCACCATCCAGTCCGTCAGCACCCGATCCGTCGGACGTGGCCCGTGCGCGTGGGCGGCGGCTCCCCGATCACCGCGGCGGGCCCGTGCCGGACTCACACCGGCTTCCCGATTCTCCCCGGCCGCCTGGCCACCCCGAGCACACCCGACCGGTCACCGCCCCCGGTTTTCCGACGGCCGGAGCACGCGGCCATCACCGTAAGTGAAGGAATGGGCGAGATGACGAAGCCGTCCCGTCCATGTACCTCGGTGACACGGTCATACGCCCGAGAGCCCAGGCAACCTGGGGCACCTCGCGAACAATGCCACCACGATCATCCCACGAACCGACCGCCCCCGGACCCGTTCCCCCAACTCGCCGGGCGGTGCCGCCGCCGCAGAGGAGCGCGCCGCGGAGGTGCTCCGGGAGTACGAACTCATCACGAGGGTCCCGGCGGGCTCCTTCGACGAACTACTTGCTTCCCTGGACGCCCCCGCGGAGCCCAACGACGCCCTGACCCGCGCCGCCGCACGGCTTGGCTCCGTCATCGAGCGACGGCGACCGCGAGCAGGTTCGTCAGCGAGGCACTGGATGTAGGCCACGGAGCGGATCGCTTCGACAGCGGCCGGTCCGAGCTCGACGAGTGGCTTCGTCGTCATGCTCTCACCACCGAGTCGCGCAGAACTGGGCGGACCTTTGCCTCGTCCGCCGATGGGCGGGCGGTCGCCTACTACACGATCGCGGCCCATCTCCTGACGCGTGACGACCTGCCGAGGTCGTCACGCCGTGGAAACCCCGTGCAGATCCCGGCAGTCCTGTTGGCGAAGCTGGCGCTGGACAAGACGCTTCAGGGTCAAGGGCTCGGTGGCCTCCTGCTTGCCGACGCCGTCGACCGGATCGTCGAGGCAACCAGGACAGTCGCCGCGCGGTTCATCGTGGTCGACGCGATCGACGAACAGGCAGTCTCCTTCTACATCAAGTACGGGTTCACCCAGGTGCCCGCCACCAGCCGTCTCCTGAAGCGGATGAGCGCCGCCGCGGCGCAGATCAGCCGCTGAATCCGACTCCAGATCGTTGCCTACCGCTCCCAGCGGCACGGACTTTCGCCGGAGAGGGCGTCGGCGTCACCCACATGCCCACGTCAGCGAGCAGGGCGGACATCCGCCGGGTGCCGCGGGGCGTCTCGTCGGCCGCTGGTGGGTAGCCCGACCGACCGAGTCAGATTTGCGGCCGGTCAGCCGGCGTCGGTCCGGGCTACGCCGACCGGGCAGGACAGGCCGGTGCCGCCGAGGCCGCAGTAGCCGTTGGGGACCTTGTGCAGGTACTGCTGGTGGTAGTCCTCCGCGAAGTAGAACGGCCCGGCGGGGGCGATCTCCGTGGTGATCGGACCGAAGCCGGCGGTGTCGAGGACGGCCTGGAAGGCGTCCCGGCTGCGGTGTGCCGCGGCAAGCTGCTCATCCGAGAAGGTGTAGATCGCCGAGCGGTACTGGGTGCCGGCATCGTTGCCCTGACGCATGCCCTGGGTCGGGTCGTGCGCCTCCCAGAAGACCTTCAGCAGGTTCTCGTAGCTCACCACTGCCGGGTCGAACACCACCTGGACGACCTCGGTGTGCCCGGTCAGGCCCGAGCAGGTCTCCTCGTACGTCGGGTTCGGCGTGATGCCGCCCGCATACCCGACCGCGGTCGAGTACACCCCGGGGGTCTGCCAGAACTTCCGCTCCGCGCCCCAGAAGCAGCCGAGCCCGAACACGGCACTCTCCAGCCCCGCCGGGAAGGGCCCCCGCAACGGCGTACCGAGGACGGCGTGCCGCTCGGGCACGGCGAAGGCGGGCACCAGGCGACCGGGCAGCGCCTGCTCGGCCGTGGGCAGGGTGGACTTGTGGCGAGTGAAGAACATCTGCTGGAACCTCCGGGACTTGTCCGGTCCGCGGTGACACGGAAGAAGCATGATGCACCACCGCGGCCCCTCGGCGACAGGGCCTGAAACGTCAACCCCGTCCGTGCCCGGTACGTTCCCTGGTCGCGTACTCGTCCATCCCGAACCCGGCCCGGCCGGGCGAACCTGGCCCGGGCCGAGCCGGTGGACGTTCCGCGGGACCGGTAGAGCACCTCCCGCGGGGACCACGGGTCCTACAGAACGAGATCCTCCAGCATGGTGGTGACCAGCGCGGCGATCGGCGACCGCTCGGAGCGGGTGAGCGTGACGTGCGCGAACAGCGGATGGCCCTTCAGGGTTTCGATCACGGACGCGACCCCGTCGTGCCGGCCCACCCGCAGGTTGTCACGCTGCGCGACGTCATGCGTCAACACGACCCGTGACCCCTGCCCCAGGCGCGACAGCACGGTCAGCAGCACGCCGCGTTCCAGCGACTGTGCCTCGTCCACGATGACGAACGCGTCGTGCAGCGACCGGCCGCGGATGTGTGTCAGCGGCAGTACCTCGAGCATGCCGCGGTCGGCGATCTCCTCGATGACCTCCTGGGAGACCAGGGCACCGAGGGTGTCGAAGACGGCCTGTGCCCAGGGCGCCATCTTCTCGTTCTCGCTGCCGGGGAGGTAGCCGAGATCCTGGCCGCCGACGGCGTACAGCGGCCGGAACACCACGACCCGCCGGTGCAGCCGGCGTTCCATCACCGCTTCGAGGCCGGCACACAACGCCAGCGCCGACTTGCCGGTACCGGCTCGCCCGCCCAGGGAGATGATCCCGACGTCGGGGTCGAGCAGCAGGTCGAGCGCGACCCGCTGTTCCGCGGACCGCCCGTGCAGGCCGAACGCCTCCCGGTCGCCACGGACCAGCCGCACCTTCTTGTCCGCGGTCACCCGGCCCAGCGCGGAGGCGCTGCCGCCGGCCGCGGTGAGCACCAGCCCCGTGTGGCACGGCAGTCCGGCGGCGTCCGGGATCTCGACGGTCTCGCGGGCGTAGAGCCGGTCCAGGTCGTCCTGGGCAACGGCGAGCTCCGCCATGCCGCTCCAGCCGGAGTCCACCGGCGTCTGCGCCCGGTACTCCTCGGCGGCGAGCCCGACCGCGGATGCCTTCACCCGCAGCGGCAGGTCCTTGGTGACCAGGACGACGTCGTTGCCCTCCCCGGCAAGATTGAGCGCGACGGCAAGAATGCGCGAGTCATTGTCATCCACCCGGAACCCCGGTGGGAGTACCGACGGGTCGGTGTGATTGAGTTCGACCCGTAGCGTTCCACCGTCGTCCAACGGCAGTGGCTGATCCAGCCGACCGTGGCGGATTCGTAGGTCGTCAAGGAGTCGAAGGGCCTCGCGGGCGAACCAGCCCAGTTCGGGGTGGTTCCGCTTTCCTTCCAGTTCTCCTACGACTACCAGAGGAAGCACCACATTGTGCTCCGCGAACCGCAGCAGCGCGCCAGGATCAGACAGGAGCACGCTTGTGTCGACGACATGCGTTCGTGGCACACGCCCACCCGCTTATTCGGAGGAAGTCCGGGACCGGGCCCCTCGCAGGAGGCCGGGCACCGGCCTCCTGGCGTTGTCGCGAATGCGGCACCGAGGGGCCTCCCGAGTGGCCCGGCCCAGTGCCGGACCACGACTTGAGCCATCTTGGTCCCGCCTGGTGGATCATCGTCGTGCGACGCCCACCCGGCGTACCCAGGGCCACACGTTAGCTCCCCCGCCACGAAAGCGCGACCATCTTCGCACAACACGCTCAGCAACGGTCACCGACCGTATGGTGATGGTCAACGGGAAATCGCTTGTACCCCAGCCACAAACATGATCATTTTTTCTGGACCGTGCCGTAGAAGACAACTATGTGTCCTCGCGTTCGTATCCTGACGTTTCCCAGCGTTTACCTGGCTGGCACATACCGATCGGAGAACGGGGCACGTCCCGGCCGGAGAACCGACGGCCGCGGCACTGGCCGGCGACATTTCCAGAGGACCCGGGCAGAACGCCGACAGGACCTCCGGACAGATCAACCGGGCAGAACGGCCGGACAGATCAGCGAAGCGGATCGGCGGCAACGGGCGCGCCCGCTACGGGTAGCGCGCCCTCGACAAACAGACGGCAGCAAACAGACGACGACAAACAGACGGCTGGCGCAGACAAACAGCGGCGGACGCGGGCAGCCAGCGCACCGACCCGGGATGGACGCCAGAACGCCGGACAGGCCGCGGCGGCAGCGATCGGGCCGGCGTCCGTGGCGCATGCCGGACACCGGCCCGATCTCCGCGGTCACACCCCCGCGGTCACAACCGTGGGACGGACCGTGATCAGCCCCCTCGTCAGCCCTTCAGACGGTCGACCAGGGCCTCCTGCTCGGCCCACAGCTCGGCCGGAAGCGCGTCGCCGAAGGTCCGGTAGTGCTCGGGGATCAACTCCGCCTCCTCCTTCCACAGCTCGGTGTCGAGGGTGAGCAGCTCAGCGAGATCCTCGGCCGGGACGTCGAGCCCCTCGGTGGGCAGCGCCTCCGGGGTGGGCAGGACACCCAACGGGGTCTCCACCCCGTCGGCCTCGCCCTCGAGGCGGCCGACGATCCAGGCCAGCACCCGGCTGTTCTCCCCGAAGCCCGGCCACAGGAAACGGCCCTGCGCGCTCTTGCGGAACCAGTTGACATAGTAGATCCGCGGGAGCTTCGCCGAGTCGACCTTGCGGCCGATCGACAGCCAGTGCGCGAAGTAGTCGGCCATGTTGTAGCCGCAGAAGGGCAGCATCGCGAACGGGTCACGCCGCAGCTTGCCGATCGCGCCGGCCTGCGCCGCGGTCGTCTCCGAGGCGACGATCGACCCGTAGAACACCCCGCGCTGCCAGGTCGGCGCCTCGGTCACCAGCGGGACCGCGGTCGCCCGGCGCCCGCCGAAGAGGATCGCCGAGATCGGGACGCCCTTCGGATCCTCCCACTCCGGTGCGATCGTCGGGCACTGGCCCGCCGGCACGGTGAAACGGGCGTTGGGGTGCGCGGCCGGCTCGGGGGAATCCGGTGTCCAGTCCCGGCCCTTCCAGTCCAGCAGGTGGGCTGGCTTCTCCTTCGTCAGCCCCTCCCACCACACATCGCCGTCGTCGGTGCGGGCGACATTAGTGAAGACCGTGTTGCCCCACAGGGTCGCGATCGCGTTGGGGTTGGTCTCCACACCCGTGCCGGGCGCCACCCCGAAGAAACCGGCCTCCGGGTTCACCGCGTAAAGCCGGCCGTCCTCCCCGAACCGCATCCAGGCGATGTCGTCACCGATGGTCTCGGCTTTCCAGCCCGGCAGGGTGGGAATGAGCATCGCCAGGTTGGTCTTGCCGCAGGCCGACGGAAACGCCGCCGCGATGAAGTGAACCCTTCCGGTGGGCGAGGTGAGCTTGAGGATGAGCATGTGCTCGGCCAGCCAGCCCTCGTCCCGGGCCATCACCGAGGCGATACGCAGGGCATAGCACTTCTTGCCGAGCAGGGCGTTGCCGCCGTAACCCGAGCCGTAGGACCAGATCTCCCGGGTCTCCGGGAAGTGCGTGATGTACTTGGTCGAGTTACACGGCCACGGCACGTCCTCCTGGCCGGGCTCGAGCGGAGCGCCCAGTGAATGCACGGCCGGGACGAAGAAACCGTCGTCACCCAGCTGCTCCAGGGCGGGCGCGCCCATGCGGGTCATCGTCCGCATTGACACGGCGACATATGCCGAGTCGGTGAGCTGGACTCCGAGCGCCGAAATACGGGAGCCCAGCGGGCCCATGCAGAACGGCACGACATACAGCGTCCGCCCCCGCATGCTGCCCTCGAACAGGCCCCGCAGTTTCACCTTCATCTCATCCGGATCGGTCCAGTTGTTGGTCGGCCCGGCATCCTCGGGATTCCGCGAGCAGATGAAGGTACGGTCCTCGACCCGGGCGACGTCGGTGGGATCGGAAGCGGCGTAGAAACTGCCGGGCCGCTTCTCGGGGTCCAGCGGGATGAACGTTCCTTTGTCGACAAGCAGGCGGGATAGTTCCGCATACTCCGCGTCAGAACCGTCACACCACCAAATCCGGTCCGGCCGGGTGAGTTCGGCGATCTCACGCACCCAGGCAATCAGCCCGGCATGCCTGGTCGGGGCGGCGTCAAGCCCCGAAATCTGCGCCGCGGTCGTCACAGCTCCCACCTCCGCTTGAGTCGAGCCCACCACGGCCCCGCCATAGCACCTATACCCACGCCGTGGAAGGTCCACTCGTGCCCGGGGCCACAGAACGCACGCGCCGTCACCCCGCAACACCGCGCCCGCGCCATCACCGTCCAGCACATAGTGGATCAGCCACAGCCATAGGCGATTCGAGGCCGTGTACAGGATCTTTTGACTCTACCTTGGGAGCTTCCAACAGTCGCGCGGTCGAGCCACGGCAATCGGGCAAATCTTCCGTCACGAAGCCCACGAGAAGCCGATCAACGATGCCCACTGGCAACCATGACAGGGGCAAGATACGGTGACCGCGTGACCACGACCGCACCCGGCCGCGACTTCCGTCACCACCCAAGCGACTTGGTGCGACCAAGGATGCGCGGATGGTTGCATGCGGGCGCCTTCCCGATCAGCCTGGCACTCGGCGTCATCGCCATTACGCTGGCCACGACGTTCCGTGCACGGATGGCGGTGGGCGTTTATGCGCTAAGCATCGCCATGCTGTTCGGCACGAGCGCGCTGTATCACCGGAGGATGTGGTCAACATCACGCGCGCGATCACTGATGAAACGACTCGATCATTCCATGATCTTCGTTTTCATCGCCGGAACTTACACACCGCTGGCCCTGCTCACGCTTCCACCGCGGACCGCCCGGACGATACTCATGGTGGTCTGGGGAGGCGCCGCGGTCGGTATCGGACTGCGGATGCTCTGGCTGCACTCACCGCGCTTCCTGATGGTGCCGCTGTACATCGCCCTCGGCTGGGTCGCGGTCTTCGTCATACCCGAGCTGCTACACACCGCCGGCGTCGCGGCGTTGGTTCTGATCCTCGCCGGTGGCGTTCTGTACAGCCTCGGGGCATTTGTCTACGCGTCTCGACGCCCAAACCCGGCTCCGCGGACGTTCGGCTACCACGAGGTCTTTCACGCGTTTACCATCGTCGCGGCGACATGTCACTATATCGCCGTCATTCTGGCAATCTACGCAAGATAGGACCAGAACGGTCTGACCGAAAACTCGCTATCTCGCGGGCCCGCCGGCCGGGGCGGAATTCGGGTTCACAGTTCCGGCCCCTCCGCCCGGACCTGTTCGACTTTCTCCAGCGCCTCCCGCAGGCGGGCCAGCCACGGCTGCGCGTTGTCACCGACAAGCCGGACACACCAGGCCAGCGCGTCGCTTCGGCTGCGCGCGACCCCGGCGTCGACCAGCGTGTCGAGTACCTGGCGTTCCGGCTGCCGGAGCCTGGTCATCACCGGAACGGACAGGGTGGTGAACAACTCGGTCGTTCCGCCCGCGGTCGCGCCCCACGCCACCTTGCGCCCGTAGCGCCGCTCGGCCTCCTGGGCAATCGCGATCCGGGCGTCCCTGGTCTGCTCACGGAACCGGCGGATACGGCCCGACTCGGCGGCGGCGACCGCGGCGGGATCATCGGTCTCCAGCTCCGCGGCGGGGATCGTCCCCACCACCACGATCTCGTCCCGGTCGACGGTCACCGTCGCGGCACCGGTGAACCAGGTGTCGGGCAGCCTGCCCGCGAACCACGCCGGAGCGTCGTCCGCGGGCGGCACCGGCTCACGCTCACCCCAGCGGCCGAAGCCACGTCCACGCGCACCCGCCATGTCTGCCTCCTCGCGGTCCGCATCTGGTGCGGGCTTCCAGGCATCTCGCACCTCGATTGATTACATACTTACAAAAGATACATGGCAATAGGTATCGCTCACGAACATCTCGAGAGCCGCGTCCGGCGGCAGGAAGCCCGGCTCACCCGCGAGACGCTCAGCTGGTCGCTGGCAGGACGAGCCGGACTCCCAGCTGGTCACGCACCGCCTCCACCGTGCTCACCGGACGTTCGCAGACGAAACCCCGGCACACGTAGACCCCCGCCGTGCCCCGTCCCCGCGCCAGCGGCCCGGAAGTGACCACGACCGCGCCCGGTGAGGTGGTCAGCCGGGCCGTCCGCTCGAGATCCGGACGGCCGACGACGGCGATCTCGGCGGGGCCGGCCAGTAGCGCCGTGCCGACCGCCCCCGCCCATCCGGCAAAGGACGCGTTCGCGGCAAGCAGTGGGGCGAGCACCTCCAGCACGTGCTCGGCGGCCCGGCGATGCTCGTCGGAGGCGGTCAGCGCCGCGTAGGTCAGCAGGGCGCCGGCAACCGCGGCCTGGCCGGACGGCGTCGGCGAGTCCGAAGGGTCCCGCGGCCGGCGCAGCAGCCGCTCGGCGTCGTCGGCGGTGTCGTGGAAACCACCGTCGTCCGCGGCGAAGCGCGCCCGGACGACGGCCAGCAGGTCACCGGCCAGCGCCAGCCACTGTTCGTCCCCGGTGACCTGGTACAGGGCGAGGAGGCCCTCGGCCACGTCGCCGTAGTCCTCCAGCACCCCGGCGTTCGTCCCGACACGGCCGTGCCGGCTGGTGCGCCGCAGCCGGCCGTCCACCAGATGGACGTCGCGCAGCAGCGTCGCGGCGCTGGTGGCGGCGGTCACCCAGGCCGGTTCGGCCAGCAGCGCGCCGGCCTCGGCGAGCGCCGCGATCGCGAGCCCGTTCCAGGCAGCGACGATCTTGTCGTCCCGGGCGGGCTGCGGGCGGGCCGCCCGGGCCCGCGCAAGCCGCTCGCGCACCGACGCGAACCTGCCAGGGTCGTCCGGGTCCGCCGGCAGCCGCAGGACGGAGCTGCCGTGCTCGAACGTGCCTGCGGCGGTCACGCCGAAGACGTCCGCGGCCCAGGCGCCATCCGCCGGACCGAGGACGTCGACGAGCTCGGCCGGCGTCCACACGTAGGTGGCGCCCTCCGCACCGTGCCCGCCGGCGTTGTGCCCGCCGGCGTTGTGCCCGCCGGCGTTGTGCCCGGGTGATTCGTCCCCGCCGGATCCGGGCCCGGCGGGGACGACCGTGTCCGCGTCCAGCGCCGAGGCGAACCCGCCTTCCGTGGTCCCCAGGTCGCGCAGCAGGAAGGCGGCCGTCTCCCGGGCGACCCGCTCGGCCAGCGGTGACCCGGTCGCCCGCCACAGGTGCAGGTACACCCGTAGTAGCTGGGCGTTGTCGTAGAGCATCTTCTCGAAGTGCGGAACCGTCCAGGTGGCGTCCACGCTGTAACGGGCGAACCCGCCCGCGAGCTGGTCGTAGATCCCGCCGCGGGCCATCCGCTCACAGGTGGTGGTGACCATCCGCAGGCTGGCGGCGTCCCCCGTGCGGGCGTGGTGCCGCAGCAGCATCTCCAGCAGCGCGGACGGCGGGAACTTCGGCGCCGACCCGAAACCGCCGTGCTCCGGGTCGAAGGACCGTGCGACCTTCGCCACGGCGGTGTCGAGCAGGTCGCCGGTGAGCCCGGCTGGCGGGCCGGCCGACCCCAGCGCCGCCGCGGCGATCCGGCGCGTGATGTCCGCGCCGGAGGCCGCCACCTCGTCACGCCGCGTCCGCCACGCGTGCGTGACCGCGGCAAGAAGCTGCCGGAACGAGCTCATCCCCGGCCGCGGCGCCGGCGGGAAGTAGGTACCGGCGAAGAACGGCTCCCCGGCCGGGGTGAGGAACACCGTCATCGGCCAGCCGCCATGGCCGGTGAGGGCGACCGTGACGTCCATGTAGACGGCGTCGACGTCGGGCCGCTCCTCCCGGTCGACCTTGACGTTGACGAAGTACTCGTTCATGATCGCCGCGGTGTCCGGATCCTCGAACGACTCGTGCGCCATCACGTGACACCAGTGGCAGGACGCGTAGCCCACGGACAGCAGGACAGGTACGTCCCTGGCCGTGGCCTCGGCGAAGGCCGACGGCCCCCAGGGCCACCAGTCGACCGGGTTGTCGGCGTGCTGGAGGAGGTACGGCGAGGTCTGCTCGGCTAGACGGTTCGGCATGTACCCAGCATCCCGCCGCCGGGAAGCTCAGCGGGCCGTGGGCGCTTGGAACCTTTTATGGTGCCAGTCGACCGGATGGTGACCTGCAGGGCAACCTCCGCGCCGCCCTACTTACATTCCGCGTCTTCTCACCCACAAACCGCGTCCTACTTACAGATCGCACTGTCCCGGGCGCGGTTACGGCCCGGTCCAGGCCCAGGCCCCGGCCCGCTGCCGCGGACCTGGCCGCGGGTACGGCGGACGGCGTCCGCAAGCCGGGACGACCCGCTGGCCCGGGCCTGGCGGGCCGCGCCCCTGGCCATGGCCTACCTCTGCGTCCTGAGCGTCACCTCGGCCATGCTCGCGGTCGTCCACCGGCTCGACCAGGACGCCTACCAGCGCCTGCTGCGCAGCCGGTCCACCAACCTCGCGGGGCTGCGCAGCCGCCCACTGTACGTGCTGGTGGCCAGCGCGTTCTGGCTCGAAAGAGGCACGTTCCCGCAGACGGCCGCCGCGGTGGCGGCGCTGCTCGCGCCGCTGGAACGGGTGGCCGGCCCCCGACCGGCACTCGGCGTGTTCGCCTCCGGGCATGTCGGAGCGAGCCTGCTCGTCGCCGGCGGGCTGCTGCTGGGCCAGCGTGCCGGGCTTGTCGGCGGGCATGTCACCGACGCCGTCGACGTCGGCGCCAGCTATGGCCTGATCGCCTGCGCCGCGGTGCTCGCCGCCACGGCGCGGGCGCACCGGCGGTGGCCGCTGGTCGGCGGCCTGCTGGCGCCGCTCGTCCTCGCCGCGGTCCACACCCCCGACTTCACCGCCGCCGGCCACCTGATCGCGGCCGGCATCGGCCTGGCCTGCGTCCGGTACCTTCGGCTCTCGTACCCGCTGTCGGGCGCCATACCTTCCGGGCCTTCCGGCCCGGCCTGCCAGCCCCGGTTCACAGGCTCCGGATAGGCTCGAACCAACGATCGACACCATCCGCGTGTGCCTGCCATGAGCCAGCACAGCTGGTTCCGCTGTCGTGATCCGCGGATTCCCGCAGGGTCCGCGGGACGGATCGGGTCGGGTTGACCTGAGGATGATGAGAGATGACCAGCAGTACCGAGCACAGCCGTGTCGAGCACAGCGGCACCAACGGCAACGCCGTGCGGGACACCGGCGCGCGGGACACCAGGGACGCTGCCGCCGGCCACACCGTCACCGGGCGTGACGATGACACCCGGCCGGTGGACGCTCAGCCGGCCACGGGCGGCGCGACCGGAGCCGTGGACCTGCCGTTCCGTTACGACGCCCGGCTCGCCGGCGAGATCGAGCGCCGCTGGCAGCAGGCGTGGTCGCGGCGGGGGACGTTCCACTCCCCCAACCCGCGGGGCCCGCTGTCGGACGGTTTCGACGAGGTCGCCGGACGGCCGCCGTTCTTCGTCATGGACATGTTCCCCTACCCGTCCGGCAGCGGCCTGCACGTGGGGCATCCGCTCGGGTACATCGGCACCGACGTGTTCGCCCGCTACCTGCGGATGACCGGCTACAACGTCCTGCACCCGTTCGGTTACGACGCCTTCGGCCTGCCGGCCGAGCAGTACGCCATCAACACCGGGCAGCACCCGCGGGTCACCACCGAAGCCAACATCGACAACATGCGGCGCCAGCTCGGCCGGCTGGGGCTGGGCCACGACACCCGCCGGGAGATCGCCACCACGGACGTGGCGTACTACCGGTGGACACAGTGGATCTTTCTCAAGATCTTCAACAGCTGGTACGACGACCAGGCCGACCGCGCCCGCCCGATCGACGAGCTGATCGCCGAGTTCACCGCCGGCACCCGGGCGCCCCGCGGCGACGCCAACCCACGCAACAGGCCCTGGTCACAGCTCAGCTCGACCGAGCGCCGACAGGTCGTGGACAGCTACCGGCTGGCCTTCATCTCCGAGCAGCTGGTCAACTGGTGCCCCGGACTCGGCACGGTGCTCGCGAACGAGGAGGTCACCGCCGACGGGCGCAGCGACATCGGCAACTACCCGGTCTTCCGCCGCCCGCTGCGCCAGTGGGTGCTGCGGATCACCGCCTACGCCGAACGTCTGATCGCCGACCTGGACCTGGTCGACTGGCCGGACTCCATCAAGCAGATGCAGCGGAACTGGATCGGGCCCAGCGACGGCGCCATGGTCGAGTTCCCCGCGGTCGAGTCCGACGCACGTGTCGAGGTGTTCACCACCCGCCCCGACACCCTGGCCGGCGCCACCTTCATGGTGCTCGCCCCGGAACACCCCCTCGTCGACACGCTGACCGCGCGGGCCTGGCCGCCGGACACCCCTGTCGAATGGACGTTCGCCAGCCCGCCCCCCACCCCGGGCGCCGAGCCGCAGGATGCTCCTGGCCCCGGCCCGGGGGACGACAGCAGCGCCCCAGGAGCCGACGGCGGCGCCCCGGCGACGGACCAGGCGGTCTGGACGCCCCAGGCGGCCGTGGCCGCCTATCGGGAGTACGCCCGCCTGGGCGACCGTCAGCGCGGCACCGACGAGGTCCCGCGCACCGGCGTGTTCACCGGCGCGTACGTCACCAACCCGGTCACCGGCGGCACCATCCCGGTCTTCCTCGCCGACTACGTCCTGATGGGGTACGGGACGGGCGCGATCATGGCTGTTCCCGCGCACGACCAGCGCGACTTCTCCTTCGCCCGGCAGTTCGGCCTGCCCGTCCCGGCCGTGCTCGCGCCGAGCGAGGACTGGCGCGCCGAGCACCAGGTGCCCGCGGGCGCGACCCCGGACACCTGGCCAGTCGCCTTCGCCGGAGAGGGAGAGTACCTGCCGACGTCGGGCGCGGCGCCGTCCCTGGCCGGGTTGTCGAAACCGGACGCGATCAAGACGACGGTCCGCTGGCTGGAGGACGTCGGCGCGGGCCGCGCCGCCCGCTCCTACCGGCTGCGGGACTGGCTGTTCTCCCGGCAGCGCTACTGGGGTGAGCCGTTCCCGATCGTGTTCGACTCCGACGGCCTGCCGGTCGCGCTCCCGGACGACATGCTGCCGGTCACCCTGCCGGAGATGACCGACTTCCGGCCAACGGCCGTGACCGACGACGACGTCAGCGACCCGGTCCCCCCGCTGGCACGGGTCACCGACTGGGCCACCGTCACCCTCGACCTGGGCGACGGGCCGAAGACGTACCGGCGCGAGACCAACACCATGCCGCAGTGGGCCGGCTCCTGCTGGTACTACCTGCGTTACCTCGACCCAACGAACAATGAACGTTTCGTCGACGCCGAGGTCGAGCGCTACTGGATGCACACCCCCGGCGGCCCGCCCGGCGACGGCGGCGTGGGCCTCTACGTCGGCGGTGTCGAGCACGCCGTCCTGCACCTGCTGTACGCGCGGTTCTGGCACAAGGTCCTCTACGACCTGGGGCTGGTCTCGACGAAGGAGCCGTTCAAGCGGCTGTTCAACCAGGGCTACATCCAGGCGGACGCGTTCACCGACGCCCGCGGCATGTACGTGCCCGCCGCCGAGGTCGTCCGCACCGGCGACGGCGGGTTCACCCACGACGGCGAACCGGTGAACCGGCGCTCCGGGAAGATGGGCAAGAGCCTGAAGAACAGCGTCAGCCCGGACGAGATGTACGACAACTTCGGCGCGGACACCCTGCGGGTCTACGAGATGGCCATGGGCCCGCTGGACGCGGACCGACCCTGGCACACCGACGACATCGTCGGCTCCCACCGCTTCCTGCAACGGCTGTGGCGCAACATCGTCGACGAGGCGACAGGCGCGGCGGCCGTCTCCGACGCCGAACCGGACGCCGAGGCCACCCGGGTGCTGCACCGCACGATCCTCGCCGTCCGCGCGGACTACGCGGGCCTGCGCTTCAACACCGCGGTGGCCCGCCTGATCGAGCTGACCAACTTCGTCAGCAAGCGCTACGGCGGCTCGGGCGGGCTGCCCCGCGAACTCGCCGAGGCGCTGGTCCTCATGGTCGCGCCGCTGGCCCCGCACATCGCCGAGGAGCTGTGGTCCCGGCTGGGCCACGACGGCTCGCTCGCCCTGCGTCCCTTCCCACAGGGGGACGCCTCGCTGGCGGCCGAGTCCACGGTGACGCTGCCGGTGCAGGTCAACGGCAAGGTGCGGTTCACCGTCGACGTCCCCGCGGACGCCGACGAACAGACCGTCCGCGATCTGGTGACCGGCCACGAGGAGTACGCGCGGCACACCACGGACCGGACGGTGAAGCGGCTGATCGTGGTCCCCGGCCGGATCGTCAACATCGCCCTCGGCTGACCCCCACCTCAGTCTTTCTGCGAGGGCCTTCCTGCGAGGGCCTTCCCCGGGCCGCCCACGGGGGGAGCGGGGCGGCCCGGGGAGGCTACGGTGTCAACTGGTTGTGGCGGTCGCGGCGGGCCGCCAGTCTCGCCGCCGGGTCCAGCCCCACGACGGCGCGCAGGCATCCGGCGGCGGTCTCGGCGAGACCGGCCACCCACCCACGGGTGTCCGCCGCCGTCCTCGGGCCGCCGTTCACACCGCCGTCCGGGACGGGGAGGACCAGGTCAACCGCGCCCAGCCGCTGGAGATCATGGGCAGTGATCCGTAGCCCGCGGGCCATACCGGCGGCGTGACCGACGTCCCGATACATGATCACCGAGGCGCCCTCGGGCGGCAGCGGAGCAAGCCAGGCGTCCTCGGCGGCGATGACCGTGTCCGCCGGCAGCAGGGCGAGCGCCGCGCCGCCCGTGCCCTGCCCGAGCAGCACGCTCACTGTTGGTACCGGTGTCGTCAACAGCGTCGCCAGGCAACGCGCGATCGCCGGGGCGATCCCGTGGCGTTCGGCGGCCTCCGACAGCTCGGCGCCCGGGGTGTCTATGACGGTGAGGACCGGTAGCCGCAGGTCCGCGGCCCGGCGCACCGCGTCCCGGGCCGCATCGAGATCGGCCACGCCGATGCGCCGATGCCGCTGGACCGACCTGTCCTGCCCGATGACGACGCAGGGTGTCCCCCGCAGCAGGGCGAGTGCGGTGACGATCGGCGTGCCGGACGTGTCCATCCCCTGGCTGACGCCTCGGCCCAGGTCGGACGCGCCGAGCAGTGTGACGTCGCTGGCCACCGCCAGGAACTCGCGCAGGCCGGGACGGTCGGGCGCTCGGGTGGCCAGCACCGACATCCACGGATCCCGTCCGCTCCCGGTCGGCTGGGAACCGGACAGCGTGATCCTGAACGGCTCGGAGCCAGCCGGCACGGCTCCGGACAGGTTGGACCCGGACAGTTCGACGTCGGCCAGGCCGGCCCCGGAGAAGTTGGCCCCGATGGCCGCCCCGGAGATCTCCGGGGCGGCCATCGGCTCCGCCGCGCCGCCGTGCTCCGGGGGAGGGACAGGGCTGCCGCCCGCGACGACGTTGAGCACCCGCTGGACGCTTTCCCGCAGTTCCTCGGGTGCGACGAGGGCGTCCACCAGGCCGGCCAGGCGCAGCGTCTCGGGGTTCTGCGCGTCCGGTCCGAGCGGCGTGCCGGTGAGCGCCTCGACGACCCGGGGCCCGAGGAAGCCGACCAGCGCCCCCGGCTCGGCGAACGTGACATGCCCGAGGGATGCCCAGGACGCGAGCACGCCCCCGGTCGTCGGATGGCGCAGGTAGACAAGGTAGGGCAGGCCCGCCGCCCGGTGCTCGGCGATGGCGCTGCTGATCGTCAGCATCTGGAGGAAGGCGGGGGTGCCCTCGTGGATGCGGGTACCGCCGCTGGCGGGCAGGGCCAGCAGGGCCTGCCGCTGCGCGGTGGCCCGCCTGATCGCGGCCGTGGCCCGGCGTGCCGCGGCCATCCCGACGCTGCCGCCGAGAAAGCCGTATTCGCTGGCCACGACCGCGACCCGGTGGCCGCCCACATGGCCCTCGCCGGTGCGGATCGCTTCATCCGCGCCGCTGCGTTCGGTGGCCCGCGCCAGGTCCTGGCCGTAGGCGGCGCTCAGCACGGGCTGTTCGGGGACGCGGTCCCAGCACCGCCACGTACCGGCGTCGAGGAGCCCGCCAAGAAGATCGTCAAGATGCGGACGCTTCACAGTGGACGCGGGTCCTCCTCTGGTAGTCATGCCGGAACCCTCCCGCCGTGGCCGTTTTCGAGCGTAACGCGGGACACTATGGTGCGCGATCGTTGATAAATCAGCAGCTCATGGCCGGTCATACCCACGTCGGCCGCGGCAGTTGCGACCCGCGCCGACCCCGATACAAAGATCGCACGGATGAGCCGGCGGCCAGGTCTGCCATCCGGACCGTGGCTATGATCACGATCCTTCCGGAATCCCGCTCACCGGGATCGGTCACCATGGGAGAATGACCTATCCATCCATGCAGGTACGCTCCGGATTCGTCCTGCGTGAGTCCGACCTGACCTGGCGGTTCTCCCGGTCGGGCGGGCCAGGTGGGCAGAGCGTGAACACCTCCGACAGCAGGGTCGAGCTGTCCTTCGACGCCCGCCGCTCGCCGTCGCTGCCCGAGCCGCTACGTGAGCGGACGCTTGAGCGGCTGGCAGGCCGACTGGTTGACGGCGTTCTCACCGTCACGGCCAGCGAACACCGGTCGCAGCTACGTAACCGGGAGGCCGCCCTGAGCAAGTTGATCACGACCCTGCGTAGGGCGAGCGGCCCCCCGCAGCCCGTGCGGCGCCCCACCAGCCCGTCGGCGCGCGCCGTCCAACGGCGCATAGCCGACAAGAAGCACCGAGCCGAGCTCAAGCGTCAACGCAGGCTGGACTGAGATCGTCGGTAGAAAACGCTCTTCCGTCGCCATACCAACGGTTTTCACCTACGACGCGACGGTATTCCGCGACAGATACCCGATTCGTAGCCGGCTCGGCTCCCTGCCCGGTCTCCGGCGTCACGACCCGCGTCACAATGCGGTACAGAGCGCGATCATTCCACCGTCGAGAGCGTTTCAGGAGGCCACTGGGCGGGGGATGCCTACTGGTCGCTCCGTGGGGAGTGCTGGGGCGGGATACCGCTGCCGGGGTCCTGGCTGTCGACCGGCTTGTCACGGTCGGTGGTGGGGGCGCCGAACCGTCCGCTGGCGACGTTCCCGCGCATCCGGGCCAGGCTGCGCGGCATCATCACGAAAAGAGCGACAGCGGCGAGGCCCAGCAGCAGGACGACCAGGAACCCACTGGTACCGGCGCTGACCTCAAGCGCGAGGAACTGTCCAGCTGGAGGCACGCTCCACACCCTACGCCGAGCGCCCGCCGGACGGGCCCGGCAGGGCGGCGACAAACGCCGCCAGGCCCGGACTAGGGGAGACAGCACCGGCCGGGCCTGGCGGGGTCAGACACTGACCGCGAAAGCCGCGGTCATAGATCGAACTCGTTGGGGTCCAGCCCCACCGCGTAACAGGCGTCGCGGACGACCTGCTGCTCGGACTTGTCGAAGTGGCCGTCCGCGCCCCCGATGACGATCCCGATCTGGATCACTGCACGGGCCTCGGCCGGCTTCTTCTTCGTCTTGCCGATGTCCTGAATGACGCCGACCTTGGCGAAGTCGAAGTCCGTCTGCAGCTTGTTGCAGTAGTCGTTGAACTTCTGCTGGAGCTGCTCGGCGGGAAAGTTCTGGAGCACCTCGTTGGAGGCGATGAGCGAGGCGACCTTGCGGCGCTCCTCCGGGTCGATGCTCCCGTCGGCGGCGGCCACCAGGGCGCAGATGGCCATGCTGGCATCCCTGAAGGCAGCGCTCTTCAGGTCGTTCTTCTTGGCGTTGAGCTGTTGCTGTATCGACGCGGTGCTGGTGCGCAGACGATCCCAGATCGCCATGATGTGATCCCCTCATCAGTCCCAAGACGTGCAAGGCGTGCGTGGATTCGGATGCCCACGGTCAACACCTCCCGCCAGCAGCAACGACCGGTGGCGGCCGGCCGTGCCCTGGCTACGGATGATTTCACCGGTCACCAGCGGATGTGTCGCAGGCGGCCGGGCCGGTGACAGCGGCCGGCCGCCTGACTGTCCGGCTCAGCGGATGCCGTTGAACAGGTCGTTCTCGGGCAGCACGCCCACCTCGATCAGCGAACGGGCGAGCTGGTAGTCCTCGGTGGGCCAGGCCGCGCGCTGGATCTCCAGCGGGACGCGGAACCAGGGCCCGTTCGGGTCGACCTGGGTGGCGTGCGCCAGCAGCGCGCGGTCGCGGATCTCGAAGAAGTCACCGCAGGGGACCCTGGTGGTGATCCGCCCGGAGTCGGCGGAGCGGTCGACCCACTTCTCCAGCGCGTCGCTGTACGGGGACTCCCGCCCGCTCGCCCGCATCGCGTCGTGCAGGGCGAGCACCCGCTCCTTGTGGTGGGTCTGGTGGTAGTAGAGCTTGAGGGGCTGCCATGGTGCCACGCCGACGTCCTGGCCCACCTCCTGGTATCGCGCGCGGTCGCCCGCCGCCTCGAACGCCTCAATTGTGATCTTGTGGTTCATTATGTGGTCGGGGTGTGGATAACCACCGTTCTCATCATAAGTGACCACGACCTGTGGCTGGAACTCCCGCATCAGCCTGACCAGCGGCCTGGCCGCGTCGGCAATGGGCGTACGGGCGAAACAGCCCTCCGGCAGGGGTGGGAGCGGGTCGCCCTCGGGCAGCCCGGAATCGAGAAAACCCAGCCAGACCTGTCGGACGCCGAGGATCCGCCGGGCCTGTTCCATCTCGGCCCGGCGTAGCTCGACGAGACGTTCGTGGACGTCCGGACGGTCCAGAGCGGGGTTGAGAACGGTCCCGGCTTCACCACCGGTGCAGGTCACCACGAGGACATCGACGCCCTCGCGGACATAGCGGGCCATGGTGGCGGCACCCTTGCTGGACTCGTCGTCGGGGTGGGCGTGTACAGCCATGAGTCGCAGGCCACCCTCGTTGATCGCCTTGGACATGCGACCATTGTTCCCGATGCCCTCCGCAACCGGTTCCGCTGCGCCACCACCCGGTTCCCCCACGGGAAAGTCGGGCGTGTTCGCCATGGTGCGACGCCTGCTGGACATTCCATGGCTTGGCGGTATCCGGGTCGCCCCCTGGTTCCTGCTGATGGGGCTCGTCATCATCGCGGCCGCCGCGATCGGCGCCGCATGGATCCAGAGCCATCCGGAACGGCTGAACTACGGGACCCGCGCCTATCGGATCACCCCGGCGCAGGCCGAGCTGACATTCGATGTGGAAAAGTCACCCAACGCCGTGGCAGAATGCACTGTCCGCGCACGCGCTCGGGACAACGAGGCCGTCGGCCGGCGTACCGACATCGTCGTCGGTCCGGCCCTGGACGGCCGACGGGTCACGACCACAACGGTCGTGCTCACCACGTCCCGGGAAGCGAACGTGGTCGAGGTCGAGGACTGTCAGATCGCCCGCGCGGGCTGACAGTCGCTCGGGCTACTGGCGCGCGGCCAGCGGCGTGGCCGATTCCCGGCTCACCTCGCTCACCTCGCACGGCAAGCAGCGACGCTTGCTCATCGCCGTACCTGTCCGATCCCAACTGTTAGGCTGGGCGTTTGCCCCTGTCCCATCGCTTCGTAATCCGCCTTCGACCAACCGTGTATCCCGCAATTTCCCAGCACCCGACCGGGTGTCCCTGTCCAGGGCCCGTACGGGCCCGACGAGGCCGAATCGCGATACGACCGACCTGCGCGCCGCGGGCCGGTCGTATGTGTCGTATGGCCGTCGACGTACGAGCGTCCGGAGGATGAACGATCATGGTTCTTCCCGTGCCTCCGGGCCTCTTGAGGAATCTAGGAGCGTGACGCGTGTCGCAGCAGACGTGGCTGACCCAGGAGGCGTATGACCGGCTCCGCGAGGAGCTCGACCACCTCACCGGGACCGGTCGTGTCGAGATCGCCAACAAGATCGAAGCTGCCCGCGAGGAGGGCGACCTCAAGGAGAACGGCGGCTACCACGCGGCCAAGGAGGAACAGGGCAAGCTGGAGTCACGTATCCGGCAGCTCACCGACCTGCTGCGCGACGCCAGGGTCGGGCAGGCTCCGCAGTTCGACGGCGCGGCCGGCCCGGGCACCGTGGTCGAGGTGCGCTTTCCGGGGGACGACGAGACGGAGCGGTTCCTGATCGGTTCCCGGGAGGACCACAGCACCTCGCTGGAGGTGTACTCGGCCCAGTCACCGCTGGGTGGGGCCGTCAGCGGCCACCGGGCGGGTGACACCGTCACCTACACCCTGCCCAACGGGCGCTCGGCCACCGTCAGGATCGTCACGGTGGAGCCGTACTCCAACTGACCGGCCCCGGTCGGCCGACGGGAACCGGCCGGTTGACATCCCACGTCCGGTGTGCCTCCTGGTGGACACCCGGTATGCCGGACGTGGATACAATGCGACTTCCCTGCGCGACGGAGCGAGGGGACGTACCGTCGACTGGTGCTCGATCTGTCAGGGTCCCCGGCACAGTCCCCCGGACCGACATCACCGTCCCCAGGACCAACGACGCTGGGCCTCCTGCGCGGCTCAGGACACCGGTACCGATCCGTACGCGCGGAACTGCGCGAGAACACCCTTGCCCGAATGGCCAGCGGTGAGATCCGGTTCCCCGGCATCGTCGGTTTCGACGACACCGTGCTCCCCCAGGTGGAACGGGCCCTGCTGGCCGGGCACGACATCGTCTTCCTCGGCGAGCGGGGGCAGGGCAAGACTCGCCTGATCCGCACCCTGGTCGGCCTGCTGGACGAGTGGACGCCGGTGATCGTCGGCTGCGAGATCAACGACCATCCCTACGCACCGGTGTGCACCCGGTGCCGGCTGCTGTTCACCGAGCTCGGCGACGACACGCCGGTCGCCTGGAAGCACCGGTCGGAACGGTTCGGCGAGAAGCTCGCCACGCCGGACACGAGCGTCGGCGACCTGATCGGCGACGTCGACCCGGTGAAGGTCGCCCAGGGCCGCACCCTCGGCGACCCGGAGACCGTCCACTACGGCCTGATCCCTCGCACCAACCGGGGCATCTTCAGCGTCAACGAGCTGCCCGACCTCGCCGAGCGCATCCAGGTCTCCCTGCTCAACGTGCTCGAGGAGCGTGACATCCAGGTCCGCGGCTACATCCTGCGGCTGCCGCTGGACCTGTTTCTGATCGCGTCGGCGAACCCCGAGGACTACACCAACCGCGGCCGGATCATCACGCCGCTCAAGGACCGTTTCGGCGCCGAGGTCCGCACCCACTACCCGCTGCGGCTCGACGACGAGCTGGCGTTGATCCGGCAGGAGGCGGTGCTGGACTGGAAGGGCTCCCCGCTGGGCGCCCCCGCCGTCCCCGAGCACCTGCTGGAGGTGGTGGCCCGCTTCACCCGGCTGGTCCGCGACGCGCCCCAGGTCGACCGGCGCTCCGGTGTGTCGGCCCGGCTGTCGGTGGCCGCGGCGGAAACCGTGGCCGCCTCGGCCGTCCGTCGCGCGGCCCTGACCGGCGAGGACGTCCCCACCGCCCGGGTCGTCGACCTCGCCGCGATCGTACCGGCGGTACGCGGGAAGATCGAGTTCGACCAGCTCGAGGAGGGACGGGAGGATGAGATCCTCGCGCACCTGCTGCGCCGGGCCGTCGCCGAGACCTTCCGCGCCCGGCTCGCCGGCACCGACCTGACCGGCCTGCAACGGCGGTTCGAGACGGAGGGGCCGGTCGAGACCGGTGACCTCGTTCCCGCCGCGGAGCTGCTGCGGCGGGTCGGCCCGGTCTCGGGGCTCGCCGCGATCCTGGCGAAGCTGGACGTCGACGGCGCCGAGGCGCCAGGGCTCGCCGCGGCCGGGCTGGAACTGGCCATGGAGGGCCTGCACCTCAACCGGCGGCTGGCCAAGGAGGAGCTGCCGGGCCGCACGGTGTACGGCACATGAGCGCCCCGACCGGGTCGGGCGGCTTCCGCTACGGCCCGTGGGACGGCGGCCCCGACCCGCTCGCCTCCCCGTTCGACGCCGCCGGCGCGCTCGACGAGATGTCCACGCACATCCTGGACGGCCGGACCCCGCGCGAGGCGCTGGACGCGCTGCTGCGGCGCGGGACCAACCAGCGCCGCGGGCTTGAGGACCTGCGCCGGCAGGTGGAACGCCGCCGGCGCGAGGCCCGGGCGCGCGGCCGCCTCGACGGCACCCTGGAACAGGTCCGCGAGCTCCTCGACACCGCCGTCGGCCAGGAGCGCGCGGCGCTGTTCCCCGACCCGTCCGACGACGCCCGGCTGCGCGAGGCCGAGCTCGACGCGCTGCCGGCCGACCCGGCCCGGGCCGTGAACGCGCTGGCCGGCTACGAGTGGCGTTCGCCCCAGGCCCGCGAGACCTTCGAGAAGATCTCCGACCTGCTCCGCCGGGAGGTGCTCGACAGCCAGTTCCGCGGCATGAAACAGGCGTTGGAGAACGCCACGCCGCAGGACATCGCCCGGGTCACCGAAATGCTCGCCGCGCTCAACGACATGCTGGAAGCCGATGCCCGCGGTGAGCACACCGACGCCGCTTTCGAGCGGTTCATGCGCTCGTTCGGCGACTTCTTCCCGGAGAACCCGCAGACGCTGGACGAGCTGGTGGACTCGTTGGCGCGCCGCGCCGCCGCCGCCGCCCAACTGCTGGCGGGGCTGTCCCCCCAGCAACGCCAGGAGCTGGCCGATCTCATGGCGTCGGCGCTGGCGGATCTGGGCATGGCGGCTGAACTCTCCCGGCTGCAACAGGCGCTGCGCGCCGCCCGGCCGGACCTCGGCTGGGGCCGGCGGGGCCGTTTCCGCGACACGATGACCGGTGACACGCCGCTCGGGCTAGGTGACGCGACTTCCGTCCTGGAGGAGCTGGCCGAGCTCGACGAGCTCGCCGCCGCGCTGTCCCAGGACTATCCCGGGGCGTCCCTCGAGGACGTCGACCCGGACGCGGTCGCCCGGGCGCTGGGCCGGGACGCCGTTGACGACCTGCGTACCCTCCAGCAGATCGAGAAGGAGCTGGAGCGCCAGGGCTTCCTGACCCGCAACGCCGGCAAGCTGGAGCTGACCCCGCGGGCGGTCCGCCGCATCGGCCAGAGCGCGCTGTCGCGCATCTTCCAGCGGATGGACGCCCGCGGCCGCGGCGATCACGACTCCCGGGACGCCGGTGCCGCCGGAGAACCCACCGGGACGTCCCGACCGTGGCACTTCGGTGACACACAGCCGATCGATGTGGTACGCACCGTGCGCAACGCGGTGCTGCGGGCCGGCCCCGGCAGCCCGGACGGGATGGTCGAGTTGGACGTCCGCGACTTCGAGGTGACCGAGACCGAACGCCGCTCCTCCGCGGTCGTCTGCCTGTTGGTGGACCTGTCCTACTCGATGGCGCTGCGGGGCACCTGGGGGGTGGCGAAGTCGACGGCGCTGGCGCTGCACACCCTGATCGACACGAAGTTCCCGCAGGACACGATCCATCTGGTCGGGTTCTCCGACTACGCCCGGCTGCTGCGGCCGGTGGAGCTCGCGGGCCTGGACTCCGAGGTCGTCCAGGGCACGAACCTCCAGCACGCCCTGATGCTCGCGGGCCGGCTGCTGTCGCGGCACCCGGATTCCGAACCGGTCGTGCTGGTGATCACCGACGGTGAGCCGACCGCGCACCTGATGCGCAACGGCACGCCGTCCTTCTCCTGGCCGCCGGTCCCGGAGACCCTGGAGCTGACCCTGGCCGAGGTGGACCGGCTCACCCGCCGCGGGGCGACGATCAACGTCTTCATGCTCGACGACGAGCCACGGCTGGTCCAGTTCGTCGACGAGGTCGTCCGCCGCAACGGCGGCCGGATGCTCTCCCCGGATCCCGGGACGCTCGGCCGCTACGTCGTGCGCGACTACCTGCGGTCCCGCGGCGGACGACGCCGAGCCGCCAGTTAGCACGTACCCACAGTCATCATCATACGCTCACAGCCGCCGATTTATACGGAAAGTAACAAACTTATATCCATATCTATACCCATACCTGTACCTGTATCCACGCTCGCCGGCACCTTCGCGGCCGGCGGCACACCCGGACGTCAGGGCTGGCCGGCTGACGGCACACAGGCTTCCTGACGGGCGTCCGGGCGAACGGTTTCCGGATGCTCTTCGGGACGTGCCCGGCCGGCCTCCTTCGCCCGGTACATCGCGAGATCCGCGTTGCGGACGACCGCGCCGGGCGGCGCGTCCTGCGACTCCGAAAGGGCGACACCGATCGTCGCGTCCACGGTGAGGGAACGCCCGCCGACCACGATCGGCCGCCGGATCGCCCCCAGCAGCTGGTCGGCGAGATCGCGTGCCCGGCCGCTGTCGGCGTCACCCAGGATGACGGCGAACTCGTCCCCGCCGAGACGGCAGACGGCGTCCCGCTCGGTGCCGGCTTCCCGCAGGCGGGCACCGATGATCCTCAGCACCTCGTCGCCGGCGTTGTGGCCGTAGGTGTCGTTGACCGACTTGAACCGGTCGAGATCGATGAACAGGACCGCGAACGCCGGTGTCGGACGCTGGGCGGCGATCTCGTCGAGCCGGCGGGCGAACACCGACCGGTTCGGCAGGCCGGTGAGGGCGTCGTGGGACGCCTGATAGCTCAGCTCGTCCTGGAGGACCCGGCGTTCGCCGATCTCATGGCAGGTCAGCAGGATGCCGGTGGCCTCCGAGCGGTCCCGCAGGTCGATCGCCTCGATGTCGAACCAGCGGTGGCCGCTGCCCACGGCCGACAGCCGGACGTCGCGTGCCACGGCCCTCCCCGCCCCTGCCCCGGGGCCCGTCCAGCCGCTGCCGGCCCCGGCAGCGGTCCCGCCGGTGGCCTGGCGCAGCAGCTCCGTCAGGACGCCCGCGTCGTCCGGGTGGGCGACGTCGGGCAGGCGCCGGCCGAGGTAGGAGCTGGCCACGACGCCGAGCAGGAACGCGACGGCGGAACTGACAAAGGTGATCTTCCCGTCCGCCCTGGTGGCGATCACGATGTCGTGGGCGTTGTGCAGCAGGGCCTGCAGCCGTCGTTGCTCATGGCGGATCGCCGCTTCACGCCGGCCGTTGAGGACGTTGAGCCCGACGAGCGCGGCGGCGACAACGGCCAGCAGGCTGCCGTCCCGGACGAGCCGGCCGGAGCGGATGTCCCCGTAGAAGGCCTGGACCGGCTGCTGGAACACCACATAGCCGACGTCGGGCATGTTCGCCAGCGGCGAGACGATGGTGACCTGGCCGCTGGCGACGGCGTCGTCGATCTGCCGGGCCTCGCCGACCCGCAGGGCCGCCAGGCTGGCCGCGGCCACCAGCCGCCGGCCGATCAGGTCGGGATTCCAGGAGAACATGACCGTGCCGGTCGAATCCACCACGGACAGCCCGCCCACGACGAACCCGAGCGTGCCGCTGGTCGCGAGGTTGGCCTGGTTGGGCGAGTCCCGCAGCGACTCCCCGATGACGACGATCGCCACCGGCCGGCCCTCGCGCAGGACCGGGACCGTCACGTAGTCCCGCCAGATCCCGTCGACGTTCATCACGGGCGAGTTGCCGGCCCGTCCCGCACGGGCGATCCGCCACGCCGGGTCGTCCGGACCGATCGGCAGAGCGAGCGACGGCGGTTCGGTGGCCAGCAGGTGGCCGTCCAGGCCGGCCAGCGCCCAGACGTAGTTCCTGCCGCTGATCCCTGACCTGGCGAACGAGCGCAGCACGGCGGCGGCGGCGTCCCGATCATTCAACGACCAGGACGCCGCCGACACAGCCGTGATCAGACGCTGGCTGTCGACGCTGTGCATGGACGCGTCCGCCACGATGGCGGTGAGCGCCACGTGCTCGGCCAGGCGCTGCTGTTCGGCGCTGTGCCGGGCCTGTGTCTGCAGCCACAGGCTGACCGCGGCCATGGCGAGCAGGGCCCCGCCCGCCACCAGCGGCGGCCCCAGCCGGCCGAACCAGCCGCGGGGGGGACAGCCGTAGGCGATGCGGGCGGGCGCGGCCGGCAGCGGGAAACGGCGGCGGGCCGGCTGCCCGGCGGGCCGCCGCGGCT
>NZ_CAAAFS010000063.1:3601-11673 GCF_900634755.1 Protofrankia symbiont of Coriaria myrtifolia | reverse complement strand
GCGCTGAAGGGGGCGCTGGGGGGAGCACGTCGTCGGTCTCGGCGACGTGCACAGCGGGCTGCAGGCCCGCCAGCGCGCTGGGCGACCCCCCGGTCGCCATGGCGAAGCGGCCTTTCCCCGCCCGTTTGGCCTCGTACATGGCGTTGTCCGCGACGCACAGGAAATGTTCGGGCCGCGCGACATCGAGCGTCGAGGGCGCGATACCGATGCTGGCGTCGACCTGGACCACCGAGGCACCCACCATGATCGGGGCACGCACCGACTCGATGATCCGGTCGGCGGCCGCGGCGGCGGCCGCCTCGTCCGCGCCGCGCAACAGGACCCCGAACTCGTCACCGCCGAGCCGGACCGCCAGGTCACCGTCCCGCAGGGTCTGGACGAGACGTTCCGCGACGGCCCGCAGGACGACGTCACCGGCGTCGTGGCCGTAACCGTCGTTGACGGGCTTGAAATGGTCGAGGTCGACGAACAGCACCACGAACGGCGCGCCGCCGGCACGGACGGCACCAGCCGCCTTCTCCAGCTCGCCCATGAAGGCCACCCGGTTGGGCAGCCCGGTGAGCAGGTCGTGGGACGCCTGGTAGCTCAGCCGGTCCTGCAGGTCCTTGCGTTCCCCGACCTCGTGGCAGGTCACCAGCACACCGGCGAGCTCGGGATGGCTGGTGAGGTCGCTGGCCTCCAGGTCGAACCAGCGCGGCTGACCGGCGGCGGTGGTCAGCCGTACGTCGAGGACACCGCCCCCGGTCGGGTCGGCCAGCAGCCGCCGGATCCGCGCCACGTCGTCGGGATCGGCGAAGTCGGTCAGCACCCGGCCGATCCAGGATGCCGCGTCGTAGCCGAGCAGGTCGCGCACGGCGGGGCTGACAAAAGTCATCTCGTGGTTGTCACCGACGACCACGATGATGTCCCGGACTCCTCCGAGCATGGTGTGCAGCCGCGCTCGGGCCCGCCGGGCGACCTGCTCGCGGCGCAGCCCGAACACGACCAGTCCGCCGACGCAGACCACCAGAACGGCCAGCAGCGTCAGATCCCCGTGGCGCCCCGCGGCCCGCAGGTCCGCGAACAGCCGCGTGGTGGGCTGCTGGAAGATCGTGACATATCCGGTCGTGGACTGCTTCTCGGCGACGTTGACCACCTGCTCCCCGGCGCCGCCCGACATCCACACCCGGACCGTGCCCGGGACCAGACCGGCCAGTTCGCGTGGTTCGACCAGCCGCCGGCCCCGCAGGTCCTGCTTCCAGCAGGCGGCCGCGACACCGCCCGCGTCGACGTCACACAGGCTGCCCGACACACTGTCGAGAGCGGCGAACTTCTCGCTGCTCTCCCGGGCCGCCCCCTCGTCGACGACGCGCACCAGCACCGCCCACGGACGCGGCGCGCCCACCGGCACGACCGTGGCCCGCACCGGCATGCCGTCGAGGACGAACACCTGCGACATGGCCGGCTGCCCGGCCAGCGCCGCCGTCCAGGCGACACCCAGATCGGCGGCCGTCACCCGCGGCCCGTCCGGGACGGCGACCAGCGAGCCGCCGTCGATGCTGACGAGGGCGGCCAGCAGGCTGACGTCACCGATCGGCGCCGTCGCCAGCTGCTCCAGCATCCTGCGGTTGTGGGCCGGCTGGTCGGGCGCGAAGGAGAAGCTGGCGACCAGCGCGCCCATCCGCCGTGGGTCGGACGTTCTCGCGGCGTTCTCCGCGACCCGTTCGACAAGCCGGGTGCGGTCGGACAGCCGCTGCCGTTCGCCTTCGCGCAGACCCGCCTGCCGGACCGCCAGCGCCAGCGCCCCAAGCGCGATCACCACCGCCAGCCCGACGAGCAGCGGGACGGATCGTCGTAGCCGCCCGCCTTCTGCGTCACCAGCGAGGACGGGCGATCGTTCGACGAACGCCGGACGGTCGCCCGGTACCGAAACTGTGCGAATGACCTTTATCCCTCATCGTAATCGGTTGCCGTCACGGAAGAAGTATGCAGACAAGGCCGGAAGACCCGTCGTACGGCGGGTCGATACCGGTACCCACGGCCCCTCGGAGCCCGGCACGCGAAAAACCTGACCGCGCGGCCTTTGGCCCTGGCACCCCGCAAGGCCTCCGGCCGCGCGAAAAACATCATCGCGCGGCCTTTGGCCCTGGCACCCCGCAAGGCCTCCGGCCGGGTAGGAAGGCATCGTTCCGGCCCTTGTCACATCTCGGACGATCACCCCCTACCACTACACCTGTGGACAGATGTAACAAAAATGATAGTTGCGGACACTCAGTAGTAAGAACGCCTAGGAGCGGGACGTTCGATCCGCTGACGGCAGGCGGCCAACCGGCTGTCGCCAGGGCGGGCGGTCAGATCATGTTTCCTGCGTGTCCGGCTTCCCTCCGACTCCTCCGGGCTCCCTCCCGAGTCCGAGATCCACGGACCGGCCAGGAGGTCCAGCAGCCGGTCCCGACAGCTGCGGCGGGCTGGCGAATCCGATGGCTGGTGGGCCTGACAGGCTCGAAGAACCCCAGGTGAGGACCGACCGCCCGACAGCTCCGGGCGACCCGGCAGGTCTGACGGAACCTCGGTTGCGAGGCCGTCGGATCCGTCCCGGACGGATCGGCTCCGCCGGCCCGACCGGAACCCGGCCGCACAGGCGGACAGGCATACCAGCACCGGCGCTGCCGGGGAGCCGCCGGCCACCGAACCAGCGACATCGCCCGCGCGCAAGGACTACAACGACGATGTGTGACGACTACAAGCAATTACTAAGAGTGACCAAATGATGAGATGGAGGCGCTCGCCCGACGCGCCGCGGCGGCCACTTCGCCCCGGTGAGCCACATCGTCGAGTTTGTCCAGCAGCCGGTCCCAGACCTGGCGCGGGATGTCGTGCCCCATGCCGTCGATCTCCAACAGCTCCGCGGACGGGATGGCCGCGGCGGTCAGGCGCCCACTGGCCACCGGGATCAGCGGGTCGTTCGCCCCGTGCACGATCAACGCGGGGATCTCCAGCCGGGCCAGGTCGGGCGTGAGGTCCCCCGCGGCCAGGATCGCGGTCAGATGCCGCGCGGTGCCATGCGGGTCGTACCGACGCTCCCAGGCCAGCCCGGCCTGCCGCCGTATCCACTCGCGGTCGGGGGAGAACTCGGCCGATCCGATGATGTTGTGAGCCCGCTCGGCTCCGTCCGCGTACGCCTCCCGGCTCGCCACCATCGGGCGGAGCACGACAGCGGTGGCGTCCCGAGCGGCATGCCCGACGCCGTGGCTGCCGGTGGTGGCCGAGACCGAGGTGAGGCTGCGTACCCGGTCCGGGAAGGACAGCGCCACGATCTGGGCGATCATGCCGCCCATGGAGATCCCGAAGATGTGCGCGGACCGCCAGCCGAGGGCGTCCATCAGGCCGACGGCGTCGGCTGCCATGTCGTCGAGAGTGTAGGGGGCAGCGTCGGCGTTCCCGGACATCACGGCCACGAGATCCGGCTGCCCCAACTGGTCAAAATGGGTGGAAAAGCCGACATCACGGTTGTCGTACACAAGAACCTGAAAACCGCGGCGCACCATCGCCCGAATAAGATCAGGATGCCAGCCGACAAGCTGTTGGCCCAGCTCACCGACCAGAACGAGCGGCAAGCCACCGGAGTCGCCATGCAGCTCGTATGCGATTTCGATGCCATTGGCCTGAACCGTACCCATAGACGGAAGGTAGCGAGCGCTCGCCGCTGGCGCTCGCAATCCGGCAAACTCCGACCGCAGGTCACCTATTCGGGTGACGCCGAACACGTATCGGAGCTCGGACGGGCCGGTCAGCGGGCGAACCGACCAGCCCGCCGGCCAGGAAAGCGGCCGCTGCCCCCAGCGCCGTAGGCCCGTACCGACCCACGCTCAGGACGACGCCCATCGGTCGCTCGACGAGGCCCGCATCGCGCCGTCGACGGCCCGCCAGGAGCCAGCGCATCAAGGAATCATCAACACAAAGGGAGCGCCAACGCAAAAGGCCGTCAGAGCCGTCGGCGTGGCGGTCCCGTCAGAACGGAGGGGCCGTCAGAACGGAGGGGCCGTCGGCGTGAACGCCGTCGACACCGAGCGGCACGTATCATCGCGAAACTCCGCTTTTCGACACGGTGTCACGGAGTGGAAAATCCGCGGGTGGCGGCCGCCCAGAAGGACTGACCGCCGGTACCGGTCACCGCTGGAGGCCTCCGGCACGCCACCGCCGGGACGTCTCCAGATCGATGCGAGCCGCGCGGACAGCCAGCCGAGCCCGTTCTACGAGATCATTCCAAGAGAACGAACCATGCGCGGGGGCGGCGCTGGCAGCGGCCGCGGCCAGTGTTTCGATCAGGTCCGTTGCCAGTACGGCGATCTGGTCGGCGAGAGCGTGGTCGGCCAGACGCGGTGGACCGACACCCGTGGGAAGCCCGGAGCCCGCTTCACGCCCCAGGTCAGCGAGTTCGACGGCCAGCGCACGCGTCCGGTCGGCACGGGTACCGGTGCCGGGCCCGGCGGCCACGCCCGCCCCACCGGCTCCCGCCCCGGAACCGGGTTCGGGTGAGTTGGCGCCGAACCGGTAGGGGACGCACGGTTCCCGCCAAGAGGTCGGCGACCATCCGTGGATGCGGTCGTGCAGCCGTCGTACCTCGCTGATCAGCGCCGCCAGCGGCGCGTCCACAACCGCCACGTCCGAAATGATCAGATCCCGAATCGCCGGGGGATCCGCTTCGACCATCCATAAAGGCTACCCCGTGACAGCCGTGGCGGGTCTTGCCGTTGTCCGACTGGTGGTGCACGCTCCTTCCATGACTGATTGACCAGTGCGTACTGGAGGCGCCAATGTCGCAACAACGCTCCGAAGAGACCCACCACAGCCTTATCGAACGAATTCCTAGAATCACCGGACACGACGTCGGCCACTGGCTGGGATGCCTGGACCGCGGGCCTGGTCTCCTGCGCTTCTCCGAACGCGTGAACTGGCTACGGGACGAGCACGGGCTCCCCCACTGCTATGCGGCGGCTGTGGTCCACGAAGCGGATCTGCGCAGGCGCGCCATCCGGACCTGACCCGGTAAATCCTTTTCGCTCGATGTAACCTTCCTCGCCCGACCGGTCCGGCGCGGCCCGCATGCGTCACAGCCCCATGAGGATCCGGGTCCCGGTCGTCCTCCCCCCTCGGCGACGAGCGCAGGAGCATCCGGCACGGTGCCACCGGGCCGGCCGGGCGAGAATCAGCCCATGGACATCGACGCGGCACGGGACTACGTCCGGGACAATCATCGGGCTGTCCTCGCAACCTTCCGGCGGGACGGGACTCCGCAGCTGTCACCGGTCACCGTCGGCGTCGACACCGACGGCAGGCTTGTCATCAGCAGCAGGGAGACCGCCTACAAGGTCCGCAATCTCCATCGCGACCCGCGGGCCGGGCTGTGTGTCTTCCCTGACGCCTTCTTCGGGCCGTGGATCCAGGTGCGGGGCCGCGCACGGATCATCTCGCTCCCGGATGCCATGGAGCCCCTCGTCGACTACTACCGCACGCTGTCAGGCGAGCACCCGGACTGGGAGGACTATCGCGCCGCCATGGTCCGCGACCAGCGTTGCCTGATCAGTATCGAGATCGAGCACGCTGGCCCCGACCGCTCCGGGTGACCAGCGGGCCGGTCACCACCCGCGACGGCGAATCCGGCAGAGCAGGTGAGAGTCAACGCTGGCCTGGCCCCCGCCGCCACTCACACCCACCTGGCCGCCACTCACACCCACCTGGCCGCGGCCGCACCCGGCTGGCCGCGGCCGACCAGCCACCATGTGCAGCCGGAGCCACCGTACAGCCGGAGTCATCATGGCAAGCCGGTCGCGGCCTGCGCGGGCCGCGTAGCCTGAGCCAGCCAGGGGAGTCAGGCGCGCAGTTTCGACAGCAGCCTGAGCATCTCCAGGTACACCCAGACGAATCCGACGAGCAGCCCGAACCCGGCCCGCCAGGCCTCCGAACGGGGAGCACCGGCGGCGATCGCGCGCTCGATGTAGTCGAAGTCGAGGATGAACTGCAGGCTCGCGACCACGAGCACGGCAAGGCTGAACAGGATGCCGAGCGGGGACGCGTCATTGATGATCGGCAGATGACTGCCCGACACCGCTCTGATCACCAGGTCGGTCAGGCCGAGCATGACGACGCCGAGCAACGACCCGTAGACGACCCGGGCCATCCGCTCGGTCGCGCGCAGCCGGCGGCTGCGATAGGCCACCAGCATGGCCACGAAGACCACGGCGGTCCCGAGCAGCGCCTGGAGCACGATCCCGTGGAAGGCGTCCTCGTAGAACCGGGAGACCGCGCCTACGAACAGGCCCTCGAGCGCGGCGAAGAGCACGATCAGCGCGGGCCGCAGCCGCCGGCCGAAGGAGATCACCAGGGACAGCGCGAGCGCGGCGAACATCGCCGTGAAGCCGACCGCGGGGGTGGTCGGGGCGATCGCCCAGCCGACCGCCCCGGTGACGGCCATCACCGCGAACAGGCCCAGAGTGTGGACGACGACGTCGTCGACGGTCAGCCCACTGGGCGCCCGGTACAGCCCGGCGAGCTGCTCCGGCGTCGGGGTGGGCGGAGCTCCCCCGCCCGGCGGCGCATACCCCCCGGGGGCCCCGGGGCCGTAGTACCCGGAGGACGGCGTCGACCGGCCGGCGAAGCCACGCCGGCTGAACACCGGATTCGACGAGCGCATCTCGGCCATCAGGACACGACTCCTTCCGCCGCCCGTACCCAGCCGGGCGTACAGATCGCAACTGCCGTCGGGTTCGGTCGATCGTGCTGCCCGCCGCACCACCTGCCGCGCCGCCCACCATGTGGATCAACAAAGTTGATCAATAAGGTGGATCGGCAAAGCCCGGTCGATCGGCGCGCTCGCTCGACGAACCCGTCGGAATACAGAGTAGAACGCCGCGAGCGGGGGCCGTGCCCATAGTCCCGTGAACGACCGCCGGACGGCGCTGGATGACGTCGGAGCACTCCGCAAGATCGCTCGAAGCCCTCGCCGTCATGATCGCAAAACTCGCGGTGGCAACCGCCGGTGTCAGGACGGCGACCAGCATGAGGAAGGGTCACGCGTCAATGACGGTGAGGCATTCAGGCGAATAGTCTGATGGCATGACCGAGCGCCGGCCGGAATGATCCGGCCGGCGGCCACGGAACAGACCTGAATGTGCCGGTGGTCGGAGTCGAACCGACACTCGAGCTGTTTTTAGGACAGCCTCCTCTGCCTGTTGGGATACACCGGCTCGGCTACATCGGAGATGTTTCTACCACGCTACGTAGGATTTGCGAAAGAGACAACATGAAGAAAGTATAGGAAGTAACCAGAACCTCCTGATCCGTAACCCGTCGTGACACTCGCGCCCAACTCTCCTACCGAAGGTACGCGATCAATCACAGTATGACCGGCTGGCAATACAGCCAGCGTGGCAGCGGAGCTACGCGGAGAAGGGCGGGGCATCCTGGCCCGCGACGGGGTACCTCCGGCCCGCCGCCGGGGTCGGGAAGCGCGGCGAGCGAGGAACCCGGCCCGCGCTCCAGCCACGGGCAGGCCTGCGCCCACCAGGACGTGCCCGATGGATGTTGGTCGATGCGGATGGTGATCCGGGCGGCCTCCCGCAAGGCGGAGGACAGCAGACCCCCGCACGGCGCGTAGCGGTGGATGGGGAGCGCTCAACAACAGAGCTATTGGCGATGACAACAACACGTCGAGTGGCCATCCGGGCGCCGCCCGCGCGATCGAACATCCGTCAGACACGCCCTGGTGCCGCGTCAGCCGATGTTTGGCCGGCCGCCGTGTCCAGGTTGGTTCCAGGCAGGGCTCCGGGAGCCGCCTGGCAGCAGCGCCGCTCAGGGTTCCCGGCAACGCCGGGGGTCGCCTTGGGCACGGCGGACGCAGTGAACGTTGGCCGACGCGGCAGCAGGGGCCGGGCGCAGGGCCGGCGGTCAGCCGGACGAGGCCGGCACCAGCCGGCGGCTGTGGCGGACTCGCTTTCCCGTCTCGCCGACGGTCAACCGGACGACAGCGGCGCTCCCGGCCAGCAGCCGGGCCGCGCGACGCCCACGCCAACGCCCGCCGCGCCGCCCACGCC
>NZ_CAAAFS010000063.1:0-3410 GCF_900634755.1 Protofrankia symbiont of Coriaria myrtifolia | reverse complement strand
CGCGACGCCCACGCCAACGCCCGCCGCGCCGCCCACGCCAACGCCCGCCGCGCCGCCCGCGGGAACGCCCCGACAGCCGGGCCGCGCGGCGCTTACGGTCCCCGCGTCCCGGGTGGTCGATGCTCGCCCGCCGGACAGTGGCCGCGCAGGACACCCACTCATGGAAATGCCCGCCATAGTGGCCTACGGCGGGCATTCAATGTTAAAACATTACAAATTAGATGATCACAAGTCAGATGGCATGTCCTGTCCCCGGGGCGAGAACAGCAGTGGCCCGCGTGTTCAGTCAGTTGGTGATGCCCGGGCGGACAGGTCACAAGGCGGCGGCGGACGGCCACCGGAAGCAGCCGGCGACATCCATATCCGCTGTATTTGCCGTACTCGCGGGAGTGCGTGGGTGCCGGCCCGGTGGGCCGCGGCACCCGGGCGCCGTAACCGGAACCCACCTCGCCAACGCCGGCGACCCAGCTGCCCCGAGCGGGAGCAGCTGCTCCCGCGGCCGGGGATCCATACCGTCGCGGCCGGGCAGGCCCACCGCCGGACACGCTGCCGACCGGTTCACGGGCCGCCCGGGATACCGCCGTGACCGGAGAGCCCCGCCACCACGGCCGGGAGCCTGCGCTCCGACGGCCGGGGGCCTGCGCCGCCCCGACGCGATACCGCGGGTGGTGACGATACGGCGACGATACGGCGGGCAGTGACATACGGGAAGTAACGAAGAACTGTAGGTGACCGTACGTCACGAGCCGATTGATCCTGCCCTCTCCTGCCCTCGGTCGTTCCCGGTCAGGCCAGCGGTGTTCCCCCGGGGGTCTTGGCCGGCCCCGCGGTCCTGGCAGGCGCGGGCGACTTGCGGGCGGCTCCGACGGAACCGTTCGTCTCCGTCTGTCCTGTCGCCTCCGCCCGTCCCGCCGGCTTCCCGGCGAGCGCGGGCTGCTGGGCAGCCGACCCAGGCGCCGCCACTGCCGGAGCGCCCGGCGGGGTCGCGGCCGCGCGGAAGCTCGCCCGGGGGTCGGCGAAGGATCCCAGCGAGACAATCTCCCGCCGGAAGAACAGCGACAGCGTCCAGTCAGCGAGCACCCGCACCTTGCGGTTGAAGGTCGGCACCCGGCTGAGGTGGTAGGTACGGTGCATCAGCCACGCGGGCCAGCCACGCAGCTTCATCCCGTACACGTCGGCCACGCCCTTGTGCAGGCCGAGCGACGCGACGCTCCCGGCGTACTTGTGCTCGTACGGCGCGATCGGCTCAGCGCGGAGATCGGCGAGAATGTTGTCCGCCAGCACCTTGGCCTGGCGGACGGCGTGCTGAGCGGAAGGACCGGTAGTCACACCCTCGCCCTTGGTGAGGTCGGGTACCGCGGCGCAGTCACCCGCCGTCCACGCCTGCTCGACGCCGTCCACCTGGAGAAAAGCGGTCGCCCTGATCCGGCCCCGGTCGTCGAGTGGGAGATCGGTGTTGGCGAGCAGCGGATGAGCCTTGACCCCGGCGGTCCAGACGATGGTCTCGGCGTCGAACTCCTCACCGCTGTCGAGCACCACATGACCGTCGACAAGGCTTTTCACCCGGGTATTGATTTTCATCTCGATACCACGGTGCTCAAGCTGCTTCAACGTGTACAGGCCCATCGCCGGCGAAACCTCCGGCAGCACCCGCCCGCTCGCCTCCACCATCACCCAGCGCATGTCCGACGGCGACAGTTCGGGATAGAACTTGCAGGCGTCCCGGGCCATATCCTCAAGCTCGGCTATCGCCTCGATGCCCGCGAACCCGCCACCGATGAATACAAATGTCAGCGCGCGGCGCCGAAGCTGCGGGTCGGTGCTGGACGCGGCGGCGTCCATTCGTTCGATGACCTTGTTCCGGATGTGGATCGCCTCGGCCACGCTCTTGAAGCCGATACCCCGCTCCGCGAGGCCCGGGATGGGCAGCGTCCGGGCGATCGACCCCGGACAGGCGACCAGAATGTCATAATGGAGATCATGTGGCGCGCCCTGATTTGGCGCGATATAGGCGACACGCTGGGCATGATTGATCCCGGTCACGCTACCGCTGACCACACGGCAACCATTCAGCACCCTACGTAGTGGCACGACAACGTGTCGTGGCTCGAGGTTTCCCGCCGCCGCTTCGGGAAGAAACGGCTGATATGTCATGTACGAGTTGGGCTCGACCACCGTCACGGTCGCCTCGCCCTGACGAAGGCGACGCTGGAGACGCAAAGCCGTGTACATACCGACGTAACCGCCACCCACAACAAGGATGTGCGGAGGTTGTCCAAAGCTCATACAAAAAAGGTACCCGCCACCACGCGACCATGCCCCCGGATACGGTGCCGGTGGACGACGGACTCACGTGACGTACAACACGCGGAGATCAACTCGGTGACGTGTACATCGACAACGGTTCAGTTATTTATCACTGACCGCGCCACTTACCTCCGCCGCGGCACCGAGCACAGCGTCGATCATCTCGGCGGTGACCCGCCCGGTGAACGTGTTCTGCTGGCTGGGATGGTAGCAGCCGAAGACAACCAGCCCCGCACGATGTTCGGTGACACCCCGTCCAGCGACATCTCGTTCAGTGACGGCTTCTGTGGAGGCGGCTCGCCGCGCCGGGCCGGCTGGTGAACTCGCGGGGCCCACCGCGGGAACATCCGCGGGAACATCCGCGAGGACGACCCGACGGCCGTGCCCGAACGCCGGCCGTGGCGACGGCACCGGATGGCCGGCCCGCCCCAGGGCGGGCCACAGCGCCGTCCAGGCGAACCCGCCGAGCACGACGATCGCGCGCAGCGTCGGCCGCAACAGTTCAAGATCGCGGATCAGCCATCCCTGGCAGGCATCCCGTTCCAGCGTGGTCGGCTTGTTCGCCGGTGGGGCGCAGCGCACCGCGGCCACGATGCGGGTGGAGATCAGACGCTGACCGTCACCGGCCGACAGCGACGTCGGCAACCGCGCAAGCCCGACCCGGTGCAGAGAGGCGAACAGCCAGTCACCACTGCGATCGCCGGTAAAGATCCGTCCGGTGCGGTTGCCACCGTGCGCCGCCGGTGCCAGACCGACAACGAGCACCCGGGCGTCCGCGGGGCCGAACGACGGCACCGGCCGTCCCCAGTAACGCTCCCGCGCGAAAGCGGCCCGCCGCAACTGGGCGACCTCCTCCCGCCAGTCGACCAGCCGCGGACAGGCCCGGCACACCGACATCCTGGCGTCGAGCTCGGCGGTGTCGGCCGCGGAGGCGGCGAGCCGACCGACATCACCTGGCGTGACCGCCACCGGGGTCGCCGCCGAGGCGGGATCCCCCGGCCAGCCAGACCCCGGCGCGACCGGACGCCGGTCGTCGCCATTCCCGGCATCGCCCTCGCCACCAGCGGAGCCGCCCTCGCCATCAGCGGCACCGATGACCTCAC
>NZ_CAAAFS010000062.1:4664-48667 GCF_900634755.1 Protofrankia symbiont of Coriaria myrtifolia | reverse complement strand
GTTTACTAGAAACCAGAAAACACGGGAGCCTCGGGAGGGACCGGGACGGTCACGGGACGAGCAGTGACAGGGCGATGCCGTCGAGGATGTCGTGCTCGCTGGCGATCACGCTGGTCGCTCCGACCCGCTCGAGCAGCGTCCGCAGCACCAGAGCCCCGGCGACGATCACGTCCACTCGGCCGGGGTGCATCACCGGGAGCGCCGCCCGTTGCGCATGCGACATCGCCGCCAACCGGTCGGCCACCGCGGCGACGTCCGACGCCGACGTCACGGAAAGGTGAATCCGGTCGGGGTCGTAGCCGGGCAGGTCCGCGGCGAGGGCGGCCACCGTCGTCACCGTCCCGGCGACCCCGATGAGGGTCGCGGCCGAGCGGATGGCCACGGTCCGCTCGGCCAGGTCGAACGCGGCGTGAGCGTCGGCGACCACCGCGGCGAGCTGCGCGGGCGCGGGCGGGTCGTCGTGCAGATGCCGTTCGGCCAGCCGCACGCAGCCGACGTTCACCGACTTCGCCGCGTGCGCCCGGGCCGCGTCCCCGAGGACCAGCTCGGTCGACCCACCGCCGATGTCGGCCACGACGAACGGCTCGGGATGGCCGCGCAGCTCGCCGGTGGCACCGGCGTAGGACAGCGCGGCCTCCTCGTCACCGGTGATCACCTCCGGCTCGACACCGAGGATCGCGCGGACCCCGGTTACCAGGACGTCCCGGTTGCGGGCATCCCTGGTCGCGCTGGTGGCGACCATCCGCACCCGGGACGCGCCAAGCCGGTCGATCTCCGCGGCGTATTCGCGCAGCGCCGTGAACGTCCGCTCCAGCGCCTCGGGGGACAGCTCGCCGGTGCGGTCGACGCCGGCGCCCAGCCGGACGATCTCCATGCGACGGGTCAGGTCCCGCAGCCGTGGGGTGGCGGCGACCGCCTGCCTGTCACTCGCGCGGCCCGCGCCGCTGGCATGATCCGCGACGGGGTCCGGACGGCCGTCCGGCGTGGGGCTGGCGTCGGCACCGCTCGCTGTCTCGGCGACGAGCAACCGGATCGAGTTGGTGCCGCAGTCGATGGCCGCCACCCGGGTCACGACGATCTTCCCTTCCGTCCGCCGCCGTCTTTCTGGCCGGAGCCGTTACCCGGGCGCCGATGGTTCGCGTCGCCGCCGTGCCTGGTAAGCCCACCGTCGCTTTCCCGGCCGGAGCCGCTCTCCGGCCGGGAGGCGTGCTCCCGGCCGAGGCCGGCATCCCGTCCATGGCCCGCGTCCTGCCCGATCTCCCGCGCGGAGCCGGCATCCCGTCCAGAGCCCGCGTCCCGTCCGGAGGTGGCGTCCCGCGCGAAGGTGCACGGGCCGGCGGCCACGCACGGGCCGCGGGCGCCCCAGTCCGGCAGCAGGGCCAGTGCCTCGTCACCGAACGGGTTCACCCCCGGGCCGGCGGCCAGGCTGTGGGCGACCAGCACGTGCAGGCACTTCACCCTGGCTGGCATGCCGCCCGCGCTCGGCGCGCCGGGCAACTCGGCCAGGGCGTCCCGGCGGGTCAGGTAGTCGCGGTGTGCCGCCTGATAGCGGCGGGAGAGATCGCCGTCACGGTCGGCGGCGAGCCGCTCGGTCATCTCCCGCATCAGGCCGGACGCCTCCAGCCGCCCGATCGCCGACGCCGCCCGCGGGCAGGTCAGGTAGTACAGGGTGGGAAACGGCGTCCCGTCGGCCAGCCTCGGCCAGGTCTCGACGACGTCCGGCAGGCCGCAGGAACACCGGTGGGCGACCCGGTGCATCGCCCGCGGCCGCCGGCCGAGCTGCCGCGCGACAACCTCGACAACCTCGGCGGCCGTACCTGTCTCGGTAGCCCGGCCTGTCTCGGTAGCCCGGCCTGTCTCGGTAGCCCGGTTGGCCCTGGCAGGCGTACCAGGGCCAATGGTCGTGTCAGAACCAGTGGCAGGACCGGATCCGGCGGCCGCGCCAGAACCAGTTGCCATCCCGGAACCAGCTGCCGCGCCAGGGCCGGTGGCCGTGCCGGGCAGCGCGTCAACAGCGCCTGCCGGGCCAGCGCCTGCCGGGCCGCCGATGGTGTCTGTCGAGCCGGTGACGGCCACGCCGGGCGCGCCGGCACCCCGACGAGCGGTCATCGCGCGGTGGCCGAGGGAGTCGGGGCCGGGGTCGGGGTCGGGGTGACCGACGTTGCCGGCACTAGATAGACCTTCTCCCCGGGCCGGGTGTAGTGCAGCCTGACCCGGGCCTCGTCCTGGGCCCACGCCGGATCGTCGTAGCCGGCCACCTTGGTCTTCAGCGCCTCCACCCGTTCGCGTTGTTCGGCGTTGTGCGCCGCGAGCTCGTCGATCTGGCTGCGCTGCCGCAGATAGAGCCGCAGCGGATAGGCCAGGGTCAGTACGAGCACGCAGATCACCACCAGCAGCAGGGTCATCCGGGTGGTGAACGGGGTGCGGCGCGCCACCGGTGTCACCCGGCTGTCGGTGAAAAGCGGGGAAAGGCCCCCGCCCCGGCATATCGGGCGGCGTCGTCGAGCTCGTCCTCGATGCGCAGCAGCTGGTTGTACTTGGCGACCCGCTCGCTGCGGGCCGGCGCGCCGGTCTTGATCTGCCCGGCGTCGAGGGCGACCGCGAGGTCGGAGATGGTGGTGTCCTCGGTCTCACCGGACCGGTGGGAGATCATGGAGCGGTAGCCGTTACGGTGCGCGAGCGACACCGCGTCCAGGGTCTCGGTAAGCGTGCCGATCTGGTTGACCTTGACGAGCAGGGCGTTGCCGGCCTTCTCGGCGATGCCGCGGGCGAGCCGCTGCGGGTTGGTGACGAACAGGTCGTCACCAACGAGTTGCACCGACTCGCCGAGACGGGCGGTGAGCTCCACCCAGCCGGCCCAGTCGTCCTCCGCGAGCGGATCCTCGATCGAGACGATCGGGTAGGCCGACACCAGTTCGGCGTAGTAGTCGCTGAGCTCCTGCGCACTGCGGCGGGCGCCTTCGAAGCGGTAGGCGCCGTCGTCGAAGAACTCCGTCGAGGCCACGTCGAGGGCCAGCGCAATGTCCTCCCCGGGCCGGAAGCCCGCCTTGCCGATGGCCTCCACCAGCAGGTCGAGCGCGGCACGGTTCGCTGGCAGGTTCGGGGCGAACCCGCCCTCGTCGCCGACGGCGGTGGCCAGCCCCTGGGCCTTCAGCACGCTCTTGAGCGCGTGGTAGGTCTCCGCACCCCAGCGCAGCGCCTCGGCGAACGTCGACGCCCCGATCGGAGCGATCATGAACTCCTGGATGTCGACGTTGGTGTCGGCGTGCGCGCCGCCGTTGACGACGTTCAGCAGCGGCACCGGCAGCAGGTGCGCGGCAGGTCCGCCCAGATAGCGGAACAGCGGCAGGTCGGACGCCTTGGCCGCGGCCCTGGCGACCGCCAGGCTGACCCCGAGCACCGCGTTCGCGCCCAGCGCGGACTTGTCCGGCGTCCCGTCGAGGTCCAGCAGGGTCTGGTCGAGGATGCGCTGTTCGGTGGCCTCCAGTCCGACGATCTCGGGGCCGATCCGGTCGATCACGGCGGTCACCGCGTTGCGTACGCCCTTGCCGCCGTAACGGTCGTCGCCGTCACGCAGTTCGACAGCCTCGAACGCCCCGGTACTCGCGCCGCTGGGCACGGCCGCGCGGCCGAGCGTGCCATCCTCCAGGATGACCTCGACCTCAACGGTTGGGTTGCCCCGCGAGTCAAGGATCTCGCGAGCTCCTACAGCCTCGATGGACGGCACGGGCCTCGACCTCCGGTGTGGCGCGTCCGGACGGACACGCCCGACTAGAACGCTACTGTGCGACAGGGCGGGCATCGGCGGCGCCGACGAAATACGACCCGGCCGAGACTATCGCCACCACGCTCGTGACACGTGCCCAAGGCACGTGTCACCCATGGCCGCCCGCTGGTCCGGTGCGCGACGGGACGGCCGCGGCCAGTGCCGTGACAAGGGGGTCCGAGGGGAGTCCAGAGGCGGGCCGCCCCGCGGACGCCGCCGAAAGCAGGCCACCCACCGGGCACTATGGCCCGTCGCGGCGGGCCGGGCACCGCGAGCCTGTTACTGGTCTGTTACTGCGGGAATGCCGCGGACGACCAGGAAAAATTATGATCATGGGTGCGGTAGCGGCAACACCCGCCGATTCGGAACATATCGGATGATCCGACTTTCCTGACCGATCCAGCCCTTTTCGACCGGTCGGGCTTTTCACGGCCGGCCAGGCCTTCCGTCCGGCCAGGCCTTCCAGTCGATCAGGCCTTTCGGTCGATCAGGCCGATCGGTCAGACGTTCAGGTGATGCGGCCCAGCGGCGGCATCAGCAGCGGGCCACCGGCCGGCAGGCCGGCCCGGGCCGCGGCAGCGGCCAGCGGACCCCAGCCGGCGGCGAACGCATCACCACCGGCGGTGGCGTACACCCCGCCGACGACCCGGTGCGCCATCACCTCCAGTGACGCCCCCAGCAGCGCCGTGCCCGTCAGGGGCAAGCCGGCCGACAGCGGACCGGCCAGCGGCACCCCGCCCACGCCAGCGGCCGCGGGATCCTCGCTCGACCGCGGCGGGCGCAGCCTGTCCGCCAGCGCCAGCTTCGGCAGGACACGCAGCCGCGGGGTCACCGACGTGGGCAGGCCGGCCTTCTCCCAGGCCAGCTCACAGGCCTGGGACAGCCCCACGAGCACGTCCACCAGGCCGCGCTCGTGGGCGTCGGCACCCGTCCACACCCGCCCCCGGGCGACCTCGTGCACCGCCTCCGGCGTCATCTTCCGGCCCGCGGCGACCTTGGTGACGAAGTCCTCGTAGACCCGGTCCAGGAACTCGTCGAGCTTCTTGCGTTCGGCCGGGCTGAACTCCCGCCGCGGGGAGGTCATCAGCGCGTTCTCCCCCTCGGCGACCGCACCGAAGCGCACACCGATCTTGTCCAGCAGTTCGCGGACGACCTGCTTGCCACCGAACACCCCGATGGACCCGGTCAGGGTGCCCGGATGCGCCACGATCGCGTCCGCCCCGAGCGCGACGAAATATCCGCCGGAGGCGGCCACCGACCCCATCGAGACCACCACCGGACGCCCGGTGGCCTGGAACCGTTCGACCTCCCGCCGGATCAGGTCGGAGGCCACGTACGAGCCGCCGGGGCTGTCCACCCGGAACACGGCCGCGGCAACGTCCTCGTCACGGCCCGCCGCCCGGAAGGCGGCGGTGAGGGCGTCCGAGGTCATGGCCGGACCCCGCAGCGGCGCGCGCCCACCGCGGCCGAGCAGTACCGGCCCGGTCCCGTGGATGACGGCGATCACCTTGCGCCGTTCGGACCCGCGCCGGAAGGCCTTCCCGCCCGGTTTCGCCAGCTGCCCACCCCGGTGGAGCACGGGAGCGGGCAGCCGCGACCGGGACGCCTCCCGGCGCTGGGCCGTCCGCTGGTAGTGGGAGAGGTACATCAGGATCACGCCGTCGCGCTCGTCCTCGGCCGTGGCGCCCGTGCTCCTGGCCACACCCCTGGCCACGGCGTCCGCGCCAGCCTCGGCCTCGCCACCGGCACCCGCCGTGTGAGCCGCGTCCGCCGTGTGAGCCGCGTCCGTCGCGGGGCCGGTGCCGTCGCCCGCGGTGCGGCGGGCGTGGGCCCGGGCAGCGGCGTAGACCTCGTCCCGGTAACCCAACCGGTCGACCAGACCGCCCCTGCGAGCCTGCTCGGCCGACAGTGGCGCGTTGTCGATCAGTTCGCGGACCCGTGCCGGGGACAGGCCACGGGCGGTGGCGATGCCGTCCACAATCATGGACAGGCTGGAGACGACGATCCGCTCGCTGGCCTCCCGGTGCGCGGCGGTGAAATCGCGTTCCACGAACGTGTTGACGGCGTTCTTGTACTCGTGGCGCTGCCCGACCTGGATCTCGATGCCGAGCCGGTCCAGGGCGTCGCGCAGGAACGGTGTCTCCAGGGCCACCCCGGTCAGGCCCAACTCCCCCGGCGGTGCCAGCCAGATCTGGTCGAACGCGCAGGCCAGGTAGTACGGGACGGTCCCGCCGCCGAACTCGCCGAACGCGTCCGCGTAGGCGAAGGCGGTCCCGCCGGCCTCCCGGAAGGCAATGACCGCGTCCCGGATCTCCTGCACCCGCGCCAGCGGCGTCCCGCAGGGGGCGATCCGGGCGATGAGCGTGGCCGCCCGGTCGTCCTCCCGGGCCCGGCGCAGCCCGTCCACGACGGTGCGCAGGGACGGGCGACGCCGCGCCAGAGCCGCGCTCACCGGATCACCGGGTACCCCTTCGACCGGATCCATGGTGAGGTCGAGCTCGAGGAGAATAGGCGCGGACCGTCGCGCATACAAACGATGGACGCCCGCCAGCGCCTGCCGCGCGGTGTCTGCTGCCATGCAGCGAGGCTACGCGCCGCGTCTGCCGCCACGCGGCGAGAGCACGCCCCACATCCGCCGCCACGCGGCGAGGCCACGCCCCACACGCTGTGGGCCATGGCCCATAGCCGTTTCCATCCGCTTCCATCCGCGTGGCCAGAACCATCCGGAGCGTGTCCGGTGGGCTCCCCGCACGCCCGCGGGCCTGGGTCGGAGCGCGACCTCGGCGAGAGCCGCCCCTAACAGCGCGAACGGGGTTGCGACCGTCAGGCGGCCGGGGTCGTGCTTCCGGTCGGGGTCTGCCTCGCTGCCGGCCAGTGGGCGCGCCAGGAATCGGCATCGGTTTCCCGTGGATCCAGGCCGGCGGCGCGGATCGCATCCTCGGCGGCGGCGAGCGTGTCCCGGAAACGCCGTGCGGACGTCCGCAGCGCCGCTTCCGGATCGGCTCCGGCCTGCCGGGCCAGCGCCACGGCCGCGAACAGCAGGTCCCCGACCAGCGTCTCGGCCGGCGTCTCGGCCTCGGCCGCCGCGGACCCGGTGTCCGTGTCCCGGGCCAGCTCGCCGACCAGGCCGACAACGACATCGACGGGAGACAGCTGGCCCGCGCCGAGGGCGAGATCCACCGGCACCCCGACCTTGGCCGCGCGCTTCTGGAGCTTTGCTGCCAGCGCGAGCGCGGGCTGGGAGAGGGGCACGCCCTCGGTCACCGACCGGCGACCCTTCTCGACGTCCTTGATCTTGTCCCAGTTCGTCTCGACGGCGGCGGCGCCGTCCACCGTCACCGATCCGAAGACGTGCGGATGCCGGCGGACGAGCTTGTCGGCCAGGCCCGCGGCCACGTCGTCGATGTCCCAGACGGCCGTACCGCGCTGGATCTCCCCCCCGCCCCGGACAGCGCCGTTTCGGGCCGTCTCGTCCCGGCCAGCCCCGTTCCGGGGTGTGCTGTTCCGGTCGTCACCGTCCCGGTCGTCGAGGTTCCGGTCGGCACGGGTGGCTCCGGTGTCGGGCGTCCCCGCGTCGGCCGGGCCGTCGGGCCAGCCGTTGCCCTCGGCGGCGATCCTCGCGTGGAAGAGCACCTGCATGAGCACGTCGCCGAGTTCCTCACGCAGGTCGGCGTGGTTGTCGTCCTCGATCGCCTGGTACGCCTCGTAGGCCTCCTCCAACAGGTAGGAGGCGAGCGAGGCGTGGGTCTGCTCGGCGTCCCACGGGCAGCCGCCGGGAGAGCGCAGCCGGTCCATCACGGCGACCGCGTCCAGCAGCCTGGCGCCAGGCAGATCGCGCGATCCCTGGACGACCGTCACGGTGAGGTCCGCACCGGCCAGAGTGGCGAGCGCGTCGAGCAGGTCGCGCTCCCCGCCTGGCTCGGCCCCACCGGCCCACAGCGCTCCATCAGCCCCCGGGGTCTCGCCGGCTGGCAGGGTCCCCGTAGCTGGCAGGGTCCCCGTAGCTGGCAGGGTCCCGGTAGTCGGCGGGGTCCCAGTAGCTGGCGCGGCGAGCCACACCACGGGCCGGGACGGGTCGGCGTACGCGCGCCCGCGCAGCGCCTCGGCGGTGGCCTGCCGGCCGGCGTCCGCCAGCACCTCGACCGCCAGCACCTCGACCGCGATGCCGGCCGCGGTGAGGGCGGCCCGCTGGGGATGGTCGGCCGAGCCGCAGCAGACCGCGCCGGCGGCGCGCAGCAGGTCCCAGGTCGCGACGTCGAGCAGCCCGGGCGCGACCCGGGGACTGGTCATGACGACGACGACGCTCGCGGTCACCGGGCCGCCTCGGCCAGCCCGGTCGGCCTGACCGCCCCGGTCGGCCTGACCGCTCTGGTCACCGCGGCCGGCCAGGTCAGCATGATCGAACCCGTCGGCCCGGCCGGCAGGACTGTCGACGGGACGGGGGCGGTCACTGGGCGGTCGCGAGCCCCGGGCCCAGCGGCGGCTCGGGCGCCGGAGTCGTCGCGATCGAGACGCCCGCGGCCGCCACCGCGAGCTGGGCGGAGTCCCAGGTGCCGAACCGCGGGTTGATCGAGACCGGTTCCCGGGACGCGGTCTCGCGCAGCTTCGTGTACACGGCCTGGTTGCGCTGGTCCGCGGCCAGCGACCGGATGAGGTAGCCCTGAGCCTGGTCGAAGCTCAGCGAGATCTGCTTCCCTTTTGCCCTGAAGTCTGTAACGATCTTGTCGTACCTGCCGCGGGCCTGCTCCTTGGCGGCGTCCGTGTCCGGGGCCGGAGCCAGCCTGTCCGCGATCGCCGACTCCAGGGCGTTGGAGCGTAGGAAGAGCCGCAGATCCTGGCGGGCTATGCCGCCGAGCTCCGCCAACTGCTCGAAGTCCGCGACGCCACCGAACTCGAGTACGCCGTACGTCTGGTAGAAGGCGTCGCGGTCCTGGTCGGCCACCGTGATTCCGAGGCTGCGGGCCTCCCGCTCGAGCAGGTCGAGCTGGACGAGGGTGGTCAGTGCGCGCCGCTGCAGATCGGTGCGTTCGATCGGCGCGATGCTCTGGGCGGCGCTGGGATTGGCCGCGGCGGCCGACCGGCTGACGGCCAGGCCGCGGTCGACAACGTCACGCAGAGTCGACGTCTTGATCGTGTCATCGCCGATCTGGGCGGCGGACCCGGCATGGGTGGTGCACGCGGAGACGCTGAGGACCACCAGCGCCACGCCGGCGAGGATGCGGCGAGCGGCAGAACGGGGCTTCACGGCTGTGACCGTACCGACTCGCCGCCCGCCGCGCACAGCCAGGCCACAGGTGGACGTACCCCCACCGTCTCCGCGCGCCTCGCCGACCACCCGGTCAAAGATCCACCGGGCCCGGCTGGAAAGGCCTACCGAACACGGCGCGATCGCCCTGTCTCAGCGGGACGCGGCCGTGGCCGCCGCCGCGACCGAGTCACCGGCGACCGCCGCCAGCAACTGGGCGGCCCAGGTGAGGACGGCGCGGTCGCGCAGCGGCCGGGCGCCGATGCGCGGAGTCTCCGGCGGCGCCGGCACGAGGACCGTGCGCACCGTCGGTTTGACCACGGCCCCCTTGTACAGCCGCTGGAGGCGCATGGTCTGGCTCTCGCGCAGCTCCAGCGGCGCGAACCGGATCTGACGGCCGGCCACGGTGATCTCGGTGACGCCGTACCGGCGGGCCAGCACCCGCAGGGAGGCGACCGCCAGCAGGTTCTCGGCCGGTTCGGGCAGCGTCCCGTAACGGTCGAGGAGTTCGGCGCGGACCTCGGCGATGTCGTCATCCGAGACGGCGGCGGCCAGGCGCCGGTACGCGTCCAGCCGCAGCCGCTCGCTGGGGACGTAGTCGTGCGGCAGGCTCGCGTTCACCGGGAGCTCGACCTTGACCTCCGGCGGCTCCTCGACCACGGTGCCCTTGAAGTTCGCGACGGCCTCACCGACCATCCGCACGTACAGGTCGAAACCGACCGAGGCGATGTGCCCGGACTGTTCCCCGCCGAGCAGGTTGCCCGCCCCGCGGATCTCCAGATCCTTCATGGCCACGGCCATTCCGGCGCCGAGGTCGGAATGCTGGGCGATCGTCGCGAGCCGGTCGTGCGCGGTTTCGGTGAGCGGTTTGTCCGGAGGATACAGGAAATATGCGTAGGCGCGTTCCCGGCCACGGCCCACCCGGCCCCGCAACTGGTGCAGCTGGGACAGCCCGAACACGTCGGCGCGTTCCACGACGAGGGTGTTCGCGTTGGAGATGTCCAACCCCGACTCGACGATGGTGGTACATACCAGGACGTCGAACTTCTTCTCCCAGAAGGCGACCATCACCTGCTCGAGGGCGTCCTCGCCCATCTGACCGTGCGCGGTGGCGACGCGGGCCTCGGGGACGAGGTCGCGCAGCCTCGCCGCGGCCGCGTCGATCGACTCCACCCGGTTGTGGATGAAGAAGACCTGCCCCTCCCGCAGCAGCTCACGGCGGATCGCGGCGGCGACCTGCCGGTTGTCGCTCGGCCCGACGAAGGTCAGGATCGGGTGCCGCTCCTCCGGCGGGGTGTCGATCGTCGACAGCTCCCGGATACCGGTGATCGACATTTCCAGTGTCCGCGGGATCGGGGTGGCGCTCATGGTGAGCACGTCCACCGCGGTCCGCATTTTCTTCAGGTATTCCTTGTGTTCGACGCCGAAGCGCTGCTCCTCGTCGACGATCACCAGGCCGAGGTCCTTGAAACGGGACGTGGACGACAGCAGCCGATGCGTTCCTATCACCACGTCGACGGTGCCGTCGGAAAGTCCGTCGAGCACCGCCTTCTGCTCGGACGCGGAATTGAAGCGCGACATCGCCCGTACGTTCACGGGAAACGCGGCATACCGCTCGGAGAACATCTGGAAATGCTGCTGGACGAGCAATGTCGTCGGGACGAGAACGGCGACCTGTTTACCGTCCTGCACCGCCTTGAACGCCGCCCGTACCGCGATCTCGGTCTTGCCGTAGCCGACGTCGCCGCAGATGACCCTGTCCATCGGGACGGGTTTGCGCATGTCGGCCTTGACCTCCTCGATGGCCGAGAGCTGGTCGGGGGTCTCCCGGAACGGGAAGGCGTCCTCCAGCTCCCGCTGCCATGGGGTGTCCGGGCCGAAGGCGTGTCCCGGCGCGGCCATCCGCGCGCTGTACAGGCGGATCAGCTCGCCGGCGATCTCCTTGACGGCCTTGCGGGCGCGTCCCTTGCGCTTCGCCCAGTCGGCGCCGCCGATCCGGTCGAGGCTCGGGCCCTCGCCACCGACGTAACGGGTGACCTGTTCGAGCTGGTCGGTCGGGACGTACAGACGGTCGCCCTTCGCGTACTCGAGGACGAGGTACTCGCGGGTGGCGCCGGCGACCGTCCGGGTCACCATCTCGATGTACCGGCCGACCCCGTGGGCGTCGTGGACGACCAGGTCGCCGGCGCGCAGCGCGAGCGGGTCGATGCCCTTGCGGCGCCGGTGCGGCATCCGGCGCATGTCACGGGTGGTCACGCCACGCTGGCCGGCGAGGTCGGTCTCGGTCAGGACCGCGATGCCCAGCAGGTCGCTGGTGAAGCCGCTGCCCAGCTGGCCGCAGGTAACCGTGGCCACGCCACGGGCGAGGTCGGCGTCCTCGGCGAGGCGGGCGCCCAGGTCGGCGTCCCGCAGCAGTTCGACGAGCCGCTGGGCGGGGCCAGGCCCCTCGGTCACCAGCAGGACCCGCCAGGAGTCGGCGAGCCAGCCCTTGATGTCCGCGAGCGCCCGCGCGGTGTCGCCGTGGTAGGCGGCGGCCGGCCGCAGGCTGGAGACCACCGTGTGGTCGTCGAAATCATCCTCGCCGGCGGCCGCGTCCCACGTCTGATAGTCATCGGGACGGCCGTCACCACCCGGGCGGCCCCCGGTGCTGCTGGCCCCGGATGCGCCGCCCCTGGAACCGCCGCTGCCGAGCTGGTCGCCGCCCGGATGGTCGTCGATGGTGACGCCGGCACCGCCGAACGGGCCGATCGACCACCACGGCAGGTCGATCTCCCCGGCCCGCTGGCGCACCTGCGCGATCGACCGGTAGGCCGCCGCGCCGAGATCGATCGGAGCGCTGCCACCGCCGGCGGCCGTGCTCCAGGACGCCTCCAGGAACTCGTGGCTCGTGCGCACCAGCTCGGTGGCCCGGGCCCGGACCCGTTCCGGGTCGCACACCAGCACGTGCGTGCCGGCGGGCAGCTCGTCGAGCATCAGCACCATCTCGTCGCAGAGCACCGGCGCGAGCGCCTCCATGCCGTCCACCGGGATGCCGTCCGCGATCCTGTCGAGCATGTCGAGCAGTTCGGGATGCGCCTGTGCCAGCTCCCGGGCCCGAGCCCGGACCGGTGGGGTGAGCAGCAGCTCACGGCACGGCGGCGCGAACAGCTGGCGCCGTCCGTCCCGTCTGTCCCGGCTGTTCTGGTCGTCGGACGGGCCGGACAGCGCCCGCTGGTCGGCCACTGAGAACGGTCGGATGTCCTCGACCTCGTCGCCGAAGAACTCCACCCGCAGCGGATGCTCCTCGGTCGGTGGGAAAACGTCGAGGATGCCGCCGCGCACCGCGATCTCGCCGCGCCGCTCCACCAGGTCGACCCGGTGGTAGGCGACCCCGACGAGCCTGTCCACGACCTCGCCCAGGTCGGCGCTGTCACCGACGGCCAGCGTCACCGGTTCAAGGTCGCCGAGGCCGGCGACCTGGGGCTGCAGGACGGCCCGCACCGACGCCACCACAACCGACAGCGGCGGCCGGCCGGTGCTGTCGGGGTGGGCCAGCCGTCGCAGCACGGCGAGGCGCAGCCCGACGGTGTCGGCCCGCGGGGACAGCCGTTCGTGCGGCAGGGTCTCCCAGCTCGGGAACACCGCGACCGTGTCGGGATCGATCAGGCTCGACAGCGCCGCGGCGAGATCGTCGGCCTCCCGCCCGGTGGCGGTGACGGCCAGCACCGGCCGGCCGCCCCGGACCGCGAGCGCGGCGGCGGCGAACGGGCGCAACGCCGCCGGGGCCGACAGGTCCAGCCGGGGCTCACCGACCGCGGCGACCGCGCGTGCCAGGGCCGGATCCGCACCCGGGGTGGCGGTGAGGGCATCCAACAGCGGGGCGAGGGTCATAGGAGCGTCCGAACCTCTCGGGAACAGCGCACATTACAGACGAACGACAAACTGCAAACAGGACACAGCGTCACGGAGCGGGTCACTGCTGGCGTACCGGGCTGTTCCCCACGGGACGGCGCCCGGCCTACAAGCCACCCCACGTACACAAGCCCGGCATACACAACCGCGTTCTCCGTTATTTTACGTGCCGGGGAATCGGCGGACTCAGGACCACCTCCGTGGCCCGCCGAATGCCCGGCTCGCCACCCGGGCAACCGCCCGCCGCGACGCCGACGGCCCATGGCGCGCGCCCCGCGGAAGTCCCGCCCCACGCCCGCCGGGAGTCCTGCCCGGCATCCCGCGGGGGCTCCAGGCCGCCGGGCCCGTCCCAGATCCACCCGGCGTCCTGCCCTCACCCCCGCGGGAGCCCTTCTGGGTCACTGTCCGTGCCCAGCCGCAGCCGCCGTGGACGAGGCTCACCCCTGCTTGCCGCTGGGGCGGGCATAGCGGTCGGTGACCTCGGCGTTGACCACCGCGCGGCGCGCGGTGTCCGCCAGCGGCCGGCCCGCCGAACCTGCCGCGGCCGCTGGATCCGTCGGGGCCGCCGGTGCTCCGCCGCGGCTGGCCGCGCTGTCGGCGGGGCGGAAAGCGGCATCCTCCCACGACAGGCCCGACGGTACGGTGGCGCGTGGCACGGCCGTGGTCGACGCGGCAACCCGTGATACGCCGAAGCTCCGGTCGGCGGACCGGCGTGTGCCGAAACGTCCGTCGTGCACCGCACCCACCATCCGCTCGGCCAGGGCCGGCCAGTCCCGCAGGACCCGCGCGAGTTCCCTGATCCGCGTCCGGCCGGTCGCGACCACGATGACGACGTCCGCCTGCATGGCGGACGCCGCCGTCATCGGAAGATCGACAAGAGCGGGCGTCAGCACGATGACAAGATCGACGACCGGTGCCCGGTCAGCCAGGATAGGCGCGAGGCCGCCGGGACGGGCCGCCCGGGCCTGCGCGACCCGGTTGTACAGCACATGCCCACTGCCGGCACCGGACGAACGTGCCATGCAGGTCGGCTCGTGGGCCCACCGGGGCAGCTCACTGGACACGGCGGGTGGCAGGCGCTCCAAGGCCCCGCGCACGTCCGGCTCCGGCGAGGCGTCCAGGACCAGCACGATCCCCTGGTCGTCCGACCAGCTCGCCGCCACCGCCGTGACCAGGTCAGGTGCCAGGTCACCCCGCCCGGCCGGTGTGAGGGCGACGACCTTCCCGGTCGGGGCCAGCACGGAGGCCATGGCGGCGACCAGCCGGTCGGCCGGCGGGGCGCTGCCTCGTCGGCCGGAAATGTCCGCGATCAACGGGATGCCCAGGACGTCGGCCGCGTCCCCGGCGTCGAGCGCTGTCGGGCGGCGCAGGTAGGCACCGCAGAGCCCGGCCACCGTCAGCAGGAGGCCGGCCAGGGCGCCGACGAGGGCGTTGCGCGCCAGCTTCGGAGTGACCTGGCCGAGCGACCGGGCGGGCTCGGCGAGGGTCACCGCGGCCGGCGCGCCAGCGGCCTGCGCCTGCGGGATCTGCCTGTTGAGCTCGGCGAGCTGTGCGTTGAGGGTGCCGACCTGAGCAGCCAGCGTCTCGCTGTCGGCGGTCCTCGGCAGCGCCGTCAGTCTCCGAAGGCCCTGGGTGATCTCGTCACGCAGCTGGGTCAGCGAACGGGCCGTACCGCCGCCGGCCGCCTGCTGTTGGGTGAGAAGCTGCTGGTAGGCGGCCTCGACGGCCTGGACAAGACCCACCGCCCGCTACTCGGTGCCGTCCCTGCCGGTGATCGTGAAGAAGTCGCCCTGGTCGGACGCGGTGACCGTCAGCCGCTCGGCCACCTCCTCCCGCGACAGGCCCAGTTGCCTGGAGACCAGATCGAGCGCCACGGTGGAGCCGGCGAGCTGGGCCTGGGTCTGAACGATCCGGGCCGCGTCGATATGATCACCGCCGGGCAGTGCCTGGGAGGTGCCCAGGAACACCCGGCCGGTCGCCTCGAAACGCTCGTCCTGCTGCTTGTTCACGGCCAGCGCGCAGGCGGTACCGACGACCACCCCAAGGACGATCACCAGCCACCGGCGCCGGAGCAACCGGAGCGGTGAGATTCTGGGCAGCGCGCGCTCGGCTTCCGCGCGCGGCCAAGCGGCCCGGGTCACCGGAACGTCCTCCTCGGGCCACGAGAAAATACAAGATCATGGGAAAGCGCGAAAAACTGAAGGACGCGGACGCCCCCGTACCACCCGTCCTGCGCGAACATTACAGCCCCCTGGATTCCTGAGACCTCCCGGACCTCCCAGATCGCTGGAACGGCGGACACCCCCGGGGAGTGAGAAACCCGATGGCCCCACCGTCCTCAAGCATTGAAAGTACACGGCACGTCCGCCACATGTTTCCGCGGTGGCGGAACCCGTTGAAGAAAATGGCTGGTCACGCAAAGTAACAGAAACGTGGAGGGTGTGGCGACACAACCGGCCGCGATGGCACAACCGACCCCGACAACAACAGCACCCAACGACGACAGTGTCCGACGACAACGGCCGACGACAACGTCAGCCGGCGGTAGCGGCGTCCAACAACAGCGTTGGACGGCGGGCATCCGACAGCACATCTGACGGCACATCCGAGGCGACGGCGCCCGGCCGCGGAAACGTGGATCACCGGTCGGGGCCGGGACGGACGGCTCACCGCCGCGCGACAGCCTGATCTCGTAGCTCGGCGTGCCGCGCTCGACATGCCGTTACAGCTCGACATGCCCCGTTACAGCTCGACGCGCCATCACGGGACGCGCAGCCCACCGTCGTCCGCCTGACGCGAGCCTACATATGACCACAAAACAATAAAAAAACAATTAGCACACAACCGGCCGGGGAACCGGCACGATGAACTTGCCGCCCCTGCGGGCGAACGCCGCCTGCTGATCCATGATCTCGTCTCTGACGTTCCAGGCCAGCAGAAGCAGGTAGTGCGGCTGACGCTGGGCCAGCACGGCGGGGTCAAGGATCGGCGTGCGCGCGCCCGGGATGTACTTGCCCTGCTTGTCGACGTTGCGGTCGACGACGTACTGCACGAGATCGGTGGTGATACCGCTGGAGTTCAGCAGGGCGGCTCCTTTGGCCGCGGCGCCGTAGGCGGCCACGCTCCGCCCGTGCGCGCGCAGCTCGTGCAGGAGGGTGAGCAGCTCGGCCTGCGACTCGCGCACGTCGTCGGCGAAACTCGCGTACCGGTCGAAGGTGTCCAGGCCGGCGGCACGCTCACGGTCGAGGCGCTCGCCCACCCCCGGGCCGGGTCCTTCGGCCCGGCTCAGTCGCCAGCGCAGAATGCCGCCGGGATGCTCGGAGAACTCCTCCACCTCCGTCAGATACAGACCGTGACGACGCATCAGTGCGTCCGCGGCGATGGTGGAGAAATAGCAGAAGCAGTCGTGGCGGACGGTGTCGAACCCGGTGTGGTCGAGCAGCGCTCCGACACCGGGATCATCCACTTCGACGATCCCGTCATCGGCGAGCAGAACGGACATGCCCTCGGCGAAGCCGTTCGGATCGGGGACGTGCGCCAGCACGTTATCGACAATGATGACGTCCGCGCGCAGCCCCTGGGCGGCCAGCGACCGGGCGAGCCCGGCGTCGAAGAACTCCGTGCGGGTCGGCACGCCGATCGCGCGGGCGGCGGACGCGAGCCCGGGTGACGGTTCGATGCCGAGCACCGGGATTCCGCGTTCGACGAACGCCCGCAGCAGATGTCCGTCGCTGCTCGCGATCTCCACGACCAGGCTGTCGGGGCCGAGAGCACGACCGGCGATGAGTTCTCTGGCGCGCCTGTCGGCATTCCGGCGCGGTGTGTCGCCGGACGACGGGAAGGACCGGTAACCGGCGTCGAACATCTCCTCCGCCGGTAGGGCATGGGTGAGCTGGACCAGCGCGCAGGAGGCGCAGAAACCGACCTCCAGGGGAAAGACGGGCTCGGGCTCGGCGAGGTCGTCGGGGCACAGCAGCCGGTTGGCGATCGGTGTCCGCCCCAGGGAGAGGAACGGACGTGGCCGCGGGCCGCCACACGAGCGACAGGCTTCGACCGGGACGGCCGTAACCTGCGTACGGGCCAGTGGCTGACCGACGGACTCAACTGACATGCGATCCCCTACCTGCCTTTCGATCGGCACCTGGTTCTGATCGGCATCTGATCCTGATCGGCTCCGGGGTTCTGGTTGCCGGCGGATTTTCACCGATCGGCATGGCCCACCGGAACGTATCGGAATGACATGGCATACCGGAATGACGCGGCGTACAGAGATGTTGCTCACAGGCGACGTGGTCACAGGCGATAACGCGGGACGGCCGCGTGAACAGGGCGGCACCCGTCACAGGAATTATCGGTCGAGAGGGAGACGCGCATCATCGAGCTGTCCCCTTCGGGCATGTCACGATCTGCTCGCGGCATGCTCAGAGAGCCATGATAGTGGCTCGTCCGAGGCTTTCGACGAGGCCAGTGGCTGTGATGAATCCGTCAGCCGCGACGGCTGACGGCCAGGTGGACGGTACGTCGGAGAGCCGTCGCGAACACGCCCGCTGGCTCGGCCGGTCCCAACAACCCGGCGACCTTCAGGTCCCGACAACCCGAGAGCCCTCAGAACGCCCGGCGCCCGCCGGTGCGTCCGGAAAAAGATCGTGTCGACTCGGATCGCCCGCCAGGTCAGCCCGGCCGCCGTCTTCGCGCCGCCCCTGTCAGGCGCGTACCAGGACCACCGGATTCTCGCCGAACTCGACTGGCGGGCATTTCGCGGGACGCTGATCCTCGACTACGAGATCCGCAAAGTTCAAAAACCGCCAAGGATGCCGAAGAATCTCAGGACTACGGCTTGGCGGGCGAGACGTGGAAGGTGTTCTGGGTGACCTCCAGCCCCCTGTCCAGCAGCGACTCCACGGCGTCGGCCGCCCGGTCCACCAGAAACGGGAGTTCCTTGCGTTCAGGAGCCGAAAAGTCGCGCAGGACGAAGTCGGCCGGGTTCATCCGACCGGGTGGGCGTCCGATCCCGACCCGGACCCGCAGGTAGTCGCGCGACCCCAGCGCGGCGGTGACCGAACGCAGGCCGTTGTGCCCGTTGTCGCCGCCGCCGAGCTTGAGCCGGATCGTTCCGAACGGGATGTCCAGCTCGTCATGGACGACCACGATGTGCCCGATGTCGACCTTGAAGAAGGCGCGCAGGGCCTCGACGGGCGAGCCTGAGACGTTCATGAAGGAACGGGGTTTGGCGAGCAGCGCGCGGACGCCGGCGAGGCGGGCCTCGGCGACGTCCGCGCGTCCCCGGTGCGTGCGGAAACGGTCCCGGACCCGCTCGGCCAGCAGGTCGAGAACCATGAATCCGATGTTGTGCCGGTTGCCGGCATACGTCGGGCCGGGATTACCCAGCCCGACGACCAGCCACGGCCCGGTGGCCTGGGCCCCGGTCTCCGACGGAGTCATCGTGGTGTCATCCGGGCGGTGGTGTCATACGGATGGAAGAAACGCAGGTCAGGCCGAGGCGCCGGCCTGCGCCTGCTCGCCCTCGGCGCCCGCGGCCCCACCGGTCGCTTCGGCACCGGCGAGGTCGGCGTCCACCTGGGCGGCGGTCGGCTTCGCCAGCCCCTGGACCACGACCTGCTCGGGATCGGTCTCCAGCACCGTGCCCGCCGGGATGACGAGCTGACCGGCGCTGATGTTCGCGCCGGCCTTGAAACCGGTGACGTCGACCTCGATCGACCCGGGGATGTCGGTCGCGGCCGCCTGCAACGAGACGGATGTCAGCTGCTGGTCGACGAGGGTGTCGCTTTCGGCCGTCCCGACGACGGTCACCGGCACCTCGACCGTGACCCGCTCGCCCCGACGGATGATGACCAGGTCGACGTGTTCGAAACTGCCCTTGATCGGATGACGCTGGACATCCTTGGGAAGGGCGAGCTGAGTCCCGTCGGAGAGCTCCAGCCGGAGCAGCACGTTCGTACCGGCATCGGTCTTGAACGCGTGCAGAAGGTCGTGAGCGCGCAGCGAGATGTGGCGGGGCGGCTGGCCGTGGCCGTACAGGACGGCCGGGACCTTGCCGGCCTTGCGGGTACGACGAGCCCCGCCCTTGCCGAACTCGGTGCGGGGCTCCGCGACGATGCGGACCTCGGACATGGCGGTACTCATCCTCCTACTGCGGATCTTCAATGGACATCGGCGCCGCCTGAACACAAGAAGCCGGCAGCGCCACGACGCGGTCTTTCAGGGTACCGGATGCATCATGAGCCGACGGATCCGCCCTACCACCAGTGGAGAACCGTTGCCGCACAATGCGCCCATACGGCTGTATGCGCCCATACGGCTGTAACAGCCCGATGACGAAAGGCCACCTGGGAGGAGGCCCTACCGTCGAGGCGGACGGGGCTCCGGCACGATCCAGGCCTGTTCGACGTTACCCGAGGGAGCCGCCGTTCGGGCACGGCCGCCAGCCGGACGGCTGCCCCGAGGCGGAACCGTCGGAACCAGGAACCGTCGGGATCACCGGTGGGGCGCGAACATTATGAGGCCGACTCCGGCCAGGCAGACGAGCGCGCCGGTGATGTCGTAGCGGTCAGGCCGATAACCGTCGGCGACAACGCCCCAGGCGAGGGAGCCGGCGACGAACACGCCGCCATAGGCGGCCAGCACACGCCCGAAGGACGCCTCCTCCTGGAGCGTGGCGACGAAACCATAGACGCACAGGGACATCAGCCCGCCACAGACGAACATGACGCCCCGATGCTCACGAATCCCCTGCCACACCAGCCAGGCCCCGCCGATCTCGGCAAGCGCGGCCAGGACGAAAAGCAGCACCGTACGCAGGACGAGCACGGCCGGCGTCCGAACCGGTGACTAAACCAGTCGACGGTTCAACCGATGGGTCGGACGGATCGCAGGGTTGTCCATGGCGTCGCGACCGACAGTTACGTGTCTGGTCACGCGTCGCCGCCGAAGAGCTCGGTCACCGAACCGTCCTCGAAGACCGCTCTGATGGCGGCGGCCAGCAACGGCGCGATCGACAGTTCGGTGATCTTGTCGATGCGGGCCTCGCTGGGCAGCGGGAGGGTGTTGGTGAGCACGACCTCGCTGATCTCGGAGTTCTTCAGACGGTCCACGGCCGGGCCGGAGAGCACACCGTGCGTCGCCGCGGCGATCACATCGGTCGCGCCGTGCTCGCGCAGCGACTCCACCGCCTTGGTGATGGTGCCCGCAGTATCAATCATGTCGTCGACGACGACGCAGGTACGGCCCTTGACCTCACCCACCACGTCGAACATCTTCACCTGGTTCGGGACGTCCCGGTCACGGCGCTTATGGATGATCGCCAGTGGGCAGCCGAGCCGGTCGGTCCAGCGTTCGGCCACCCGGACCCGGCCGGCGTCCGGGGCCACCACCGTGACCGCGGACGTGTCGAGCTTGGCCTCGATGTAGTCGGTGAGCAGCGGCAGCGCGAACAGATGGTCCACCGGGCCGTCGAAGAAGCCCTGGATCTGGGCGGTGTGCAGGTCCACCGACATCAGCCGGTGCGCGCCGGCGGTCTTGAACAGATCGGCGATCAGCCGGGCCGAGATCGGCTCCCGGCCGCGGTGCTTCTTGTCCTGCCGGGCGTAGGGGTAGAAGGGCGCGACCACGGTGACCCGCTTGGCGTTGGCGCGTTTCAGCGCGTCCACCATGATGAGCTGCTCCATGAGCCAGGTGTTCACCGGCGAGGAGTGACACTGCAGCACGAACGCGTCACATCCGCGTACGGATTTCTCGAACCGGACGAAGATCTCTCCGTTGGAGAATTCATACGCGTTGGTGGGCACCGGTTCGACATCGAGCTCCCGGGCAACCTCGGCCACCAGGTCAGGGTGCGCACGGCCACCGAAAAGCATCAGGTTACGCCGATTATCCGTCTGGTAGGCCATCAAAGGTTCTCCACCTTCGTCCCGCTCCGTCATGGTCGCTCTTCACAGCGTGGCAGGCCCTACGTACGGCGCCCGTTGTCGGAGATACCGACAACCGTGGCGGGGGCCGGCCCGGCGTGTCCGACGTGGTCCGCCCTGTCCGGGTCACCGTCGCCACGTGCCTGTTCGACATACCCCCGCGCGGCAGCCGCGGCACGTGCCGCCGCGGTGCCCGGACGCCGTAGTTCGACCCATCCCTCGATCGTCCGCTGCCGGCCCTCCCTGACCGCGAGTGCGCCTGGCAGCACATCCTCGGTCACGATCGAACCAGCACCGGTGTACGCACCGTCGCCAACATTCACCGGCGCCACCAGCACGGTGTCACTTCCGATCTTGACATCCGCACCGATCACCGTACGGTGCTTGGCGACGCCGTCGTAGTTCGCCACGATCGTGCCACATCCGATGTTGCTGCGTGCACCGATCACCGCGTCCCCGACATAGGCCAGGTGCGGCACCTTCGCCCCGTCGGCGATCTCCGCGGCCTTCGTCTCCACGAACGCGCCGAGCTTGACCCCGCGGCCGACGCGGGTGCCCTGGCGCAGATGCGTGTAGGGGCCGACCGAGGCGTCCGGGCCGATCACCGTGCCGACCGCGGTCGTCCGGCTCACCGTGGCCGCGGTACCCACCAGCGTGTCGGTGAGCGTGCAGTCGGGGCCGATCACCGCACCGGCCGCCACCTGAGTGCTGCCGTGCAGGAAGGTGTTCGGCAGCAGCGTCACGTCCGCCTCGACGGTCACGTCGGCGTCGATCCAGGTGGTGGTGGGATCCAGCACGGTGACACCGGCCCGCATGGCAGCGGTCACCAGCCTGTCCCGCATGGCCGCGGCGGCGGCGGCCAGCTGGAGCCGGTCGTTGACCCCGGCGGCCTCGCCGGGATCGTCCAGCGGGTACGCCCGAACGGCCTGCCCGCCGTCGAAGAACGCGCCGACCACGTCGGTCAGGTACTCCTCGCCCTGGGCGTTGTCGACCGTCAGGGACGACAACGCCGCCAGCAACGGACCCGCCGTGAACACGTACACGCCAGTGTTGATCTCCCGGACGGCGGCGGCGGCAGCGTCGGCGTCGGCCTGCTCGACGATCGCGCGGATCCGGCCGGACGGATCCCGCAGCACCCGTCCGTAGCCGAGGGGATCAGGAACCCGGGCGGTCAGCACCGTCGCCGCCGCCGGCTCGTGCGCGTGCGCCGCGACCAGCGCCGACATCGTCGCGCCGGTCAGTAGCGGGGTGTCTCCCGGGACGACGACCACGAGATCGTCCGGGTGGATGCCACCCGCCGCGGACAGCGCGGTCCGAACGGCGTGGCCGGTGCCACGCTGGCTGGCCTGCACGACCGGCGTGACCTCGGGTACGCGGCCGGCCAGCGCCGCGATCACCTGCTCGCGCTCGTGCCCGACGACCACCAGTTGCTTCTCGGCCCCGAGCGAGGCGACCGCGGCGAGAATATGATCTACAAGGGTGCGCCCAGCGACGCGATGAAGCACCTTGGGGGTCGCGGAGCGCATCCGCTTACCCTCACCCGCGGCAAGGACGACAACGGCCGCCAGACGTGGTTGGGTCACACGAGCTCCCCTGATCGTGGACATCAACTCGATGCGTGTCGAGCTTACCGGATTGCGACCAGCGGATATCCACGGCCAGGGGATATCGTGGACAATTCCGGCGGACTAAAATGATTTGTATGGACCGGCGTACCCGCCGATCCGACCCGGGGCTCCGCCGCCACGACTCGAACGTGGACTAGAAGAACCAAAATCTCCTGTGCTGCCAATTACACCACGGCGGACCGAGAAAATCTTTGGCAGTGTACCACCGCCAGCGAACCAAAGACCACATGATCATGATTTTTTCGGGCCTGGAGCACCCCCGGTCCGCCTGCGCCGTCACCGCGCGCAGCCGTCGCCGGCCGGCCCCACCAACCCTTCGTGACAACTACCGTACCCCGACCGCAACCGCCCGGACCCGTGAAATTGTTTTTCTCCGATGTTCCCCGCCACGGGCACCACCTGTTACCGCCGCGAGCTACGGTGTCACAACGGAAACTATTGCGACGACGAAACCGGTGGACGGCACTGATGGACGGGGTTATGTCATGACCGCTACCGACACGGTGAACCCGAGGGGCGCCACGGCCCCCGCCACCCGGGTGGACGCCTCCACCCGGCACACCGTGACGCCGAGATCCGCGCTGAAGGCACGAGGGGAACAGATCACCCTCGCCATGGTCATCATCGTCCCGCTGGCGGCCCTCGCCGCCACGGTACCGCTGCTGTGGGACCGGTGGATCAGCCCGCGCGACGTGATCCTCGCTGTCGTCATGTACGCGATCACCGGCCATGGGGTGACGGTCGGTTTCCACCGCTACTTCACCCACCGCGGTTTCAGGACCTCCAGGCCGATACGCATCGCGCTCGCCATCGCCGGCAGCATGGCGATCGAGGGCCCGGCCATCCGCTGGGTGGCCGACCACCGGCGCCACCACGCCTTCAGCGACCGGGACGGCGACCCGCACTCGCCGTGGCGCTACGGCCCCGGCTTCCGCGCCCTGACCAAGGGCCTGTGGCACGCCCACATCGGCTGGCTGTTCGACATCGAACAGACCGACCAGCGTCGGTACGCCCCGGACCTGCTCGACGACACCGACATCGTCCGCGTCAGCCGCCTGTTCGGGCTCTGGGCGACGGTGAGCCTCGCGGCCCCGGCGCTGATCGGCGGCCTGTGGGGCGGCTCGTTCGAGGCGGCGGTGCAGGCGTTCTTCTGGGCGAGCCTGGTCCGGGTGTGCGTCCTGCACCACGTCACCTGGTCGACGAACAGCATCTGTCACGTCGCCGGCAAGCATCCGTACAGGTCGCGGGACCGCTCCGGCAACGTCTGGCCGCTGGCCATCCTGTCGATGGGCGAGTCCTGGCACAACCTGCACCACGCCGAGCCCACACTGGCCCGCCACGGCGTCAAGCCCTGGCAGGTGGACTCCAGCTTCTACCTGATCAAGCTGATGGAGACGCTGCACCTCGTCCACGACGTCCGCTGGCCCGACCCACAACGGCTGCGAGCAAAGCTCGCCCCCAAATAGTGCCTTTGGCACTATTTGGGGGCCCCTAGCTCTTGGGCGGGCAGCACCCGTGGCTTGACGATCACCTACCGGCGATCGTCAAGGGAAAGCACCCAGGCGCAACACCACCGCACGACAACCTGGGAAGCCCAGCCCCCTGCGTCGGCGTCACCCACGGCCAGGCGATCACTGACCAACGGTCGCCGAGGGGCAACTCGCTCAGGTGGGGATGCCCGGCGGCGCTCCGGACAGCTAGGCGTCCTCGAGATCGGAGGCGAGGGAGAGCCAGGCGTCCTCGGTACGGGCCTTCTCGGCGACGACCTCACGCAGTTCGGCGTCGAGGGCGAGCAGGCGCTGATGGTCGGTGGCCGCCTCGGCGAGCGCGGTGTGCAGCGCGCTCTCGCGGCGGGCCAGCCGCTCCAGGGCCCGTTCGAGCCGGGTCAGCTCCTTGCGCGCGAGCCGCGCCTGCCCGGCCGACAGCGAACCGCCGGTGTCGCCGGCAACGGCACCTGAGTCCGCGCCCGCTCCGGCGGCGGCGCCCGCTCCGGGGACGGCAGCGACACCGGCAGTGCGGCCAGCGCCGACGCGCCCGGCAGGAGCTGTGCGCCCGGCGGCGCCGGCTGCCCCGGCCCCGGCTGCCCCGGTCTGGGTGGCGGCCTGCCGCCGGGAGAGGTACTCGTCCACCCCGCCGGGCAGCATGACGAGCGACCCGTCGCCGAACATGGCGAAGATCGTGTCGCAGGTCCGTTCCAGGAAGTAACGGTCGTGGCTGACCGCGACGATCGTGCCCGGCCAGGAGTCCAGGACATCCTCCAGCGCGGTCAGCGTGTCGGTGTCCAGGTCGTTGGTAGGCTCGTCCAGCAGCAGCACGTTCGGCCGTTGCATGAGCAGCCTCAGCAGCTGCAGCCGACGGCGCTCCCCGCCGGAGAGATCACCCACGCGCGTCCACTGCCGGGCCGAGGGCAGGCCGAACTGCTCCAGAAGCTGGCCGGCGGTCATCTCCCGGCCGCGGCCCACCTCCAGCACCCGGCCGGCCCGCTCCACCGCCTCCAGGGCGCGCAGGCCCGGATCCATCTCGTGGATCTCCTGGGAGAGCAGGGCGGAGCGCACGCTCCTACCAACCCGCACCTGGCCCGCGTCCGGGCTCACCTGCCCGGTCAGCAGACGCATCAGCGTCGTCTTGCCACTGCCGTTGGCCCCGACAAGCCCCACCCGGTCCCCCGGGCCCAGCCGCCAGGTCACATCCGTCAGCAGCGCACGATCGCTGAGACGCAACGTGACGTCCTCGACGTCGTAGACGTCCTTGCCGAGGCGGGAGGCGGCGAAGCTGCGCAGGCCGAGGGTGTCACGGGCGGGTGGCTCGTCGGCGATCAGCGCGTTGGCCGCCTCGATCCGGAAACGCGGCTTGCTGGTGCGGGCCGGCGGGCCCCGGCGCAGCCAGGCCAGCTCCTTGCGCAGCAGGTTCTGCCGCCGTGCCTCGGTGGCGTCGGCCTGCCGCGCGCGCTCCGCCCGAGCGAGCACATACGCGGAGTAACCGCCGTCGTAGGCGTCCACCCGGCCGTCGGCGACCTCCCAGACCCGCTCGCAGACCTCGTCGAGGAACCACCGGTCATGGGTGGCGACGAGCAGCCCGCCGCGCCACGACCGCAGGTGGGCGGCAAGCCAGGCCACCCCCTCGACATCAAGATGGTTGGTGGGCTCGTCCAGGACCAGCAGATCGATGTCGTCGACGAGCAGCGCGGCCAGCGCGACGCGCCGGCGCTCACCACCGGACGACCGCCCGACCACGGCGTCGAGACGGTCGAGCAGCCCCAGGCCGGCAAGCACCGACCGGCGCCGCGGATCCGCCGCCCAGACGTGATCGGGAACGTCGCCGACCACGGCCTGCCGCACGGTCGCGTCGGGTGCGAGCTGGTCGTCCTGGGCCAGCAGGCCGACCCGCACGGAACCGGCCCGCACGATCCGGCCCGCGTCCGCGGTGGCCTGGCCGGCGAGCAGCCGCAGCAGGGTGCTCTTGCCCGCCCCGTTGCGGCCGACCACCCCGATGCGCTCACCGGTTCCGATGCCCAGGCTCACCCCGTCCAGCAGGGTGCGGGTGCCGAAGGCGGCCACCACTGCCTCCATCGTCACCAGGACGCCGCTCATCCGACGGCCACCCAGCGCTCCGGTGGTCCGGGGCCGTCAGCAAGATTGCCCAGGAGAGCGCCCCGGGCTGGCGCCGTTCGGGCCAGCGCCGGCTGGGCTGGCCGGTCCCGTTCGGCGGTGACGCCCCCGCGCACGGTCATCCGGCGGAACCACCCGGATCGACCACACGCGCGCCCGATACCGGGCCGTGCGCGTGACGTACCGCCCGGCACACACCCATCCCGGCCAGACTCGCCGCCAGGGCCACGCTCTGCTCCGCGTCCCGCGCCAGGAAGGCGCAGGTCGGCCCGGAACCACTGACGATGGCACCGACCGCCCCGAGCTCGACGCCGGTTTCCAGCACCCGGCGCAATGACGGGCGCAGCCGCAGCGCGGCCGGCTGCAGGTCGTTCACCAGCGCCCGGCCCAGCTCGACCGGATCACCGGTACGCAACGCGGCCAGCACCGCGTCCGGCGGGGTCGGCTCGGTACGCAGGCGTCCCTGCGACAACCGGTCGAACTCGGCGTAGACCGACGCGGTGGACAGGCCACCGTCGGCCAGCGCGAACACCCAGTGATATTCGCCGCGCCCCAGCACCGGCGTGAGCTGTTCGCCACGGCCGGTACCCAGCGCCGTCCCACCCGCGAGCGGGAACGGCACGTCGCTGCCAAGCCCGGCGGCGAGTTCGGAGAGCACCGACCTGTCCAGGCCGGTGCCCCACAGGACGTCGAAGGCGACCAGCGAACCGGCCGCGTCAGCGCTGCCACCGGCCATCCCGGCCGCGACCGGAATGCCTTTGGCCATGGTCATGTGGGCTGCCGCCCCCCGCACACCGGCACGGGCGGCAAGTACGTGAGCCGCGCGGACGGCCAGGTTGTCCACCCCGGTCGGGACCAGGGAGATCCGGGCCGCGGCCGCGCTCGCCACCGCGTCGCCAGGCTGCGAGGACGGCCCGGGCCGACCGGACGCCCCGGGCAGCGGGACGAGCGGAGCCGCCGGCCCGGCGGCTCCCTCGCCGGTGACCTCCACGGACACGGCGGGCTCCACGGCGTCCGGGTCGACCGCGGCGCCGTCGACCGCGGCCACTGTGATCTCGTCGTAGAGCGAGACGGCCTGCAGGATTGTGATGACCGTGTGGTAGCCGTCGTCGCGGCGTGCCCCGACACCGAGATGCAGGTTGACCTTGGCCGGCGTACGGACAGTCACCCGGCTGCCCGGAACGGGCGCGGACGGCCGGTCGGCGCCGGCGGCACTGGAAGGGTGCCGGTGAGACCGAGACAGCGGACTCTCCTTCGCTCCTGAGGCGTGTTCTGACACCGGGCACCAACGAACCTATCCGGCCGGTAAGAAACGAGCGTCCTCGCCACCGCCGGGTAAGACGATGCACACGGGTGGCTGGTCATGCCAGTGGTCGGCGAGAAGACCGCGGCCGAGACCACCCGAAGCATCGAATCCGCCGGCCGTGCCCGCCAGCTTCCCCGGCGGGCACGGCCGGCCGGCGACGACCGTCCGCCCATCCGGATGTCGGCTCATGTCAGGGCTCGGTGGTCCGGTCGGGGAGAAAGTGCTCACCCGCTGGCGGCTACCGGCACCGAGCCTGCGCTGTGCCGACCCGGCAGGCCCCATCAGCCGGGGCACAGCCCGGATTTCCATGTTGTCCCCCGTTCGGTACTCTGCCCGAATCATGCAGATATGCGGTGGAGTGTGAACACGGGTGACCCGGCAGGCAGCCGATCTCGCCGGTCCGCGGGGCACCCGTCCCGACATCGACGTGTCCGCCCCGGATCCCGGTTTGGCTCCGGCTACCCGGGTGCGGTAGCTCATGAAAGGTCACCACTGTGCGCCTGACAAACCGGATTGTCGCGCGCTGCTGGCGGCGCTCCTTGCCGCGGCCGGCGTGATCGCGATAGTCGAGATGGTGAACGCGGCCCTGGACAAGAGGTACGCCGTCGTCAACTGGCAGTCGGCCGCCAACGTCATGGCACGTAACACCTGGTCCGACACTGGCCTGACGGTTCTCGCCGTCGCCGCGATCACAGCCGGGGCGCTGTTGCTCGTCCTGGGACTGCGGCGTGGCCAGCCGGAATGGCTCGCGCTACAACCGGTCTCGACCGATACCCACGGGTTCGTCTCCCGTTCCGCTCTCAGGCACGCGCTGGGTGACGCCGCCGCGGAGGTCGACGGTGTCAGCTGGGCGAAGGTACGTCTCCAGCGCCGCACCGCGACAGTCGTGGTCGAACTGCTCCCCGGCAGCGGCGCGGACACCTCCGCGCAGGTACTTGAGCGGGTCCGTGGCCACCGGGCGTTCCGCGGCCTGCTGGCCGTACCGAAGGTGAAGGTGCTGGCCAAGGCATCCCAGCACCCTGTCCGTGACCGTGACGTCGTGCCAGAACCGGTGGCCCTGATCCCCCCAGCGCCCGCCGTCCCGCCTCCCGCAGCATCCGATGTCACCTCAGGTACGCCCACCACCGCTGTGCCGCCTGCCGCTGTGCCGCCTGCCGCGGCGTCACCCACCGCGGAATCCTCCACGGCGCCAGGTGCTCCCACGCCCGCGTCGTCCGCGCCGGTGGCAGCGGCCAACTTCGGCACGCCGACGCGACGCGTGCCATCTCCGGGGGGCTTGGACCTGCCCCAGCCTGACCCGACAAGCGGCCAGCCCGATCCGGCAGGCGGCCGGGAGGAGGAACGATGAGCGGAACCGCCATCTCGGTCAGTGACGACCCATGGGCCGACAGCCCGATTCCTCGGCTGGGAGCACTGACGAAGCCGAGCGAGGTGGAGAACGTGGCGAACGTCGAGGAACCGGTGCGATCCGGTCCGGCCCGGTCGCGTCGGCATCCGGCCACCCACAGGGTCGACCGGTTCAACCGGGTGATACTCACCCTGCTGGGGCTGACACTGTTGGGCGCCGGAGTGGTCATCCTGCTAGCCGGTAACGGCGTGTTCGGGACAGAGGCCACCGACCAGCCAATTCCCACTCCGGGCAATCGCTCTTTTGCCAACAGTCACAGCTGGTTCTGGCCGGTGGTGGGAGTGGCCACAACCGTGGTTGTGCTGCTGGCGCTGATCTGGCTGTCGGCACAGTTCTCCTCGAGCCGGCTGTCCAGGCTGCACGTGACGGACGACCGGTTCGGGCATGTCCAGGTGGACGGTCAGGACTTCGCCGCGGCAGTAGAGAACGAGCTGGCCGGCGCGGACGGAGTCCGGCAGGTGCACGCGCGGCTGCTGGGCAGCGAGAAGCAGCCGCTGCTGCAGGTGGTCGTGACCGTGCGTCCCGACGCGGACGTCCACCGGATCCGCTCCGCCATCGAAGAAGTCGCGCTGCCGTATGTCCGTGGGACCGTGGCACGCCCGCGCCTTGCCGTCGAGCTGAAACTCGTCCCGGACGCGCACCACGACAGTCGCGTGCGCTGAGCACATCCGGGGATTCGCCCACCCGGAACGCGCGGCGCGGCCCGCGGCGGTGGCCTGCCCGCTCAGGTACGGAGAATCCACCCGCCCGGGACGGGCACGGGCACCATCGAAGATCGATACGTGTTTGTCGCTGGATACGTTCACCGGACTGAAAACGTACCCAGCGACAAACACGCCTTCGTCGGGCTCCGTACTCCAGACCAGGATTCTGCCGGTGATGACGGACGACGCCCGTGCTACCGGCATTCAGTGCTACCGGCATTCAGTGCTACCGGCATTCAGTGCTACCGATATTCAGTGCTATTGGCATACCGCCGGCCAGAGCCGGCCTGCCGTCATTCGGCCTCAGTCTCGATCCCAATCCTGGATTCGGGATCGAGGCGGGCCAGAGCGAGGCGGGTGAAGGCGGCCACGTCCAGGATCTCGCCCCTGGCGGACGGGTCGATGCCCGCGGCCAGCGCGAGACGCTCGGCCTGGTCCGCCGATCCCGCCCAGCCCGACAGCGCCGCCCGCAGCGTCTTGCGGCGCTGCGCGAAGGCCGCGTCCACCGCGGCGAAAACGGCCCGGCGCAACCGCGGCGACCCTTGCCGATCATGACGGCTGAACGCCACCAGGGACGAATCGACGTTCGGCTGCGGCCAGAACACCGCCCGCGGCACCGGACCTGCCGGCCGCGCCGACGCGTACCAGGCCATCTTCACGCTCGGCACGCCGTACACCCGCCCGCCTGGCGACGCGGTCAGCCGGTCGGCGACCTCCGCCTGCACCATGACCAGCCCGCGCCTGACCGACGGAAAGCGTTCAAGTACGCCGAGCAGCAGCGGGACAGCCACGTTGTAGGGCAGGTTCGCGGCGAGGACACTCGGCGGGTCGCCGGAGATGTCCGCGGGCTCCAGGCGCAGCCCGTCCGCCGCCAGCACGGTCAGGCGGGCCGCAACCGCTGGTCCGAGCCGCGCCGTGACGGTCGCAGGCAGTGCCGTGGCCAGCGCCTCGTCCAGTTCGACCGCGACGACCCGGCGGGCGGCCGGCAGCAGACCGAGGGTCAGCGAGCCCAGCCCGGGACCGATCTCCAGGACGGTCTCGTCCGGCTCGACACCTGCCAGGCGTACCAGCCGACGGACGGTGTTGGGGTCGACGAGAAAGTTCTGACCACGGCGCTTGGTCGGCCGTATGCCGACAGCGGCGCTGATCGACCGTACGTCCGCCGGTGTGAGCAGACCATCGGGCAGCCCCGAACCAGACGACGACCCGCCGGACGACAGCGGAGCTGAAGAACCCGTGCTGGAAGAATCCATGCCAGAAGAATCCGTACCGGAAAACAGCCGACCGGAAAAGCCCAGAGCAGAAGGCGGCAGAGCGGGAGTGCCCATATCGGACGACGGGGAGACGGGAGTACCCGGGTCGGGGGCTACCAGGGCCCGAACATTCGTTCGGAGGTGGCGGCGATCGCCGACGCCAGGGCGTCGACGTCCTCCCCGCGAGCAGCAGCCAGCACACGCAGCGTCAGCGGTATCAGATATGGGCCGTTCGGCCGGCCCCGCCACGGCACAGGAGTGAGGAACGGGGCGTCCGTCTCGACCAGGAGCAGGTCACGGGGCGCAACGGCGGCAGCGTCCCGCAGACGTTGCGCGTTGTTGAACGTCACATTCCCGGCGAAGGACATCACATAGCCGGCGTCGGCGCAGACCTTCGCCATGGCCTCGTCTCCGGAGAAGGCGTGGAAAACCACTCGTTCGGGCGCGCCTTCCTCGGCGAGGATACGCAGTGTGTCCTCGTGCGCCTCCCTGTCATGAATCATGAGGGTGCGGTCGGTCTGCTTGGCGATCACGATATGGCGGCGGAAGCTGTCCTGCTGAGCGGTGTGCCGCTCAGCAGGCGTGCGGTAGTAGTCCAGGCCGGTTTCCCCGACCGCCCGTACCTTCGGCGCCGCGGCCAGTTCGGCGATCTCGGTGAACGTCTCCTCGTCCACGCCGCTGGCAGCCTCGTTCGGGTGGATCGCGACAGCGGCGTAGACGTCGGGATGCCCGGCCGCGACCTGCGCCTGCCAACGGCTGGTCGGCAGGTCGACTCCCACCGTCACCAGCCGTCGGACACCGACGGCCTGTGCCGCCGCGACGGCCACTGCCACATCCCCACCCATGATGTCGAGGTGGCAGTGGCTGTCGATCACCTCCACCGACAACGGCGGCGGCTCGGGCGGAGGGTCGCCACGGCGTCCACCGTCGCGTGCCATCTACCGCTCACCCACCTTTCTTCCGACACGTCCCGCCGGTGACGCGGGACGTGTCGACCAAGGCGCTCCCCGTTGACAGGGAACGCCCCGGGCGGAAGCGCTCCGTCGGACCGATCCTACGGAACCGCGGAAAGCGGACGGCAGACGAGCGATCCAAGCCCGGACGCCCGTCCGTCCACCCGCCGCGTCCACGGCCGAGACGCCGGAACAAGCCACCCCCATGGCGGGGGTGTCATAACAACGTCGGCACACTGTTGAACATCGCAGTCCCATCACCTGGTAGACAGGTACCGATGTCCTCGTCGCTCGCTGTTGCGCTGGTGACTCCGCTGACTGGTCCGGCGGCCGTCCACGGTCTGACCACCCTGCGCGCGGTCACGTTGTGGGCTCGTGATGAGCAGCTTCCGCCGCCGTGGGACGACATCAACGTCACCGCGTACGACGCGCATCCGCATCCCGCGGCGGCGATGCGTGCCGCGGCCGCGGCGCGGCCGGATGTGATCTTCGGTCCGTACGGTCAGCGCAGCGCGCTGGCCGCGTGTGCCGCCACCGACCGGGTCGTGTTCAACATCGGCGCGCCCTCGACCCGGTTCGTCCGCCAGGCGTTCCCGAACGTCGTCAATCTGCTCTCCCCTCATTCGACGTGGACGCGGGGGCTGCTCGCCGCGGTCCGCGCCGCCGACCGGCAGGCCCGCAGGGTCACGGTGCTGCTGGCCTCCGACGACCGGGCGCTGGAAGTCGTCTCCGTCGTGCGGGCCGCCGCGGCCCGGCTGGGCTTCGAGGTCGCCTCCAGCGTGTTCCGTCCCGGCCGGGTCATGATCGCCGCACGCCGGCTCCCGCCCGCGGACGTTCTGATCGTCCAGGGTGATCCGGACGACGAGAACGCCGCGGCCGAGGTGCTGCTGCGCAGGCCGTGGCGGGCGGCGGCGTTCTCCACCGCCGGGCATGACGGCGCGCTGACCGCACTGCGTGATCGCCGCGACGGCCTGCTGGGCCCGCGGGCCTGGTCACCACGGCTGCCCGCGGATGCTGGCACCGGTCCGAGTGTGTCCGAGTTCGTTGCCTGCTACCAACGGATGTACGACCAACTGCCGGCCGCGACCGCGGCGGTGGCCTACGCGGCCGGGCTGGTTCTGGGCCGCTGTGTCTGGGCGAGTGGCCGGGCCGACGACCCTCATGTGCTCGCCGCCGCGCGCACGCTCGACACGTCCACTCTGCTGGGCCGTTTCCGTCTCGACGAGGCCACCGGCCTCCAGGTCGGTCACCACAGCCATCTCGTGCAGTGGCGGGACGATGTTGCGCATGTGGTCTGGCCCGCCGACCGGGCGCAGTCTCCACTGGCCTACCCTCGCTCGCGGATCGGGGTGGCGCGGCAGCACGCCATGACCGCCTCATGAGAAAGCCGGGCGGACCCGTCCGGCTGCCGGGACGGTTCGCCCGGGCCCGGCAGCCGGGCCGATTCGGGTGGATGCCGGGTCCCACCCCAGGCCGGCAGGAACATCGCCCGCTCCGGGCCCGGACTTCAGGCCGGTTCAGACGGACACCGAACAGGCTCGCCCGGATACCAGGCCAGTTCACCCGGGCTTCGGGCCAGTTCGGACGGACACCGGACCGGCCCGCCCAGATGCCAGCCTGGTTCAGGCGGATGCCGGACCGGCCCGCTCGGACGCGAGGCTGGCTCGGACGGGTGCCGGGTGGACGGGTCGGGATCGGGATCGGCCTGGCCGCCGTGCTGTTCCTCACCGCGACCGGGCGGTTGTTCGTCTGGCCGGTCCGGGATGCCCCGGAGCCGGTCGACGCGATCGTGATGTATGCCGGCAGCCCCGGCCGGCTGGCCAGAGCGATCGAACTGGTCCGGGCCGGGTACGCACCGGTGCTGGCCGTGTCGACCCCGCCCGGGGCCGACGACCCGTGCCCGGCCGCCCTGCCCGGCATACAGGTGATCTGCTTCCGCCCGGACCCGGTCACCACCCAGGGTGAGGCACGGATGACCGCGGAACTGGCCACCCGTTATGGCTGGCGATCCGTAATGATCGTGGTGGGGACCCCGCAGGATACCCGGGCGCGGCTACGGGTGAAACGGTGTTACGAGGGCCGCGCCCTGTTCGTCACCGTCTCCCCACGACTACGCGGCTGGCCATACGCGATCAGCTACGAATGGGCTGCCATGATCAAGGCCCTGACCATCCAACGAAACTGCTGACCCCTCCGGCGGCCATTCCCTCACCAGCACCCCACTGTCAGACCGAAACACCTTCTCAGGTTGTCCGTGTCCGGAGTACCACGATGATGCGGAAGCCGGGCGTGGATGCTCCTGGGGGCTATATCGATGGATGCCCGGTGCAATGCAACGACCGGCCTGAACCGCCCGGTCTCTAAAAAACCCAGGACGGTTCAGGCCGGCGGCGAGCGCCCGCAACAGGACGTTTAGGCCCTTGCATGGCCGGACCAGCCAGCCGACGTCCGGCGCGGGCCGGCGCTCACCCGCGCTGATGTCCCCGATCGGTTCGGCTGCGGTCGTTCTTGGCGGCGAGGACGGCGTCGTAGACGAAACGGCGGGGGACCCCGTGCTCGGCCGCCACCGCCACGAGGGCCGTCTTGCGCGGTATTCCGGCGGCTTCGCGGGCGGCGACCTCCGCCGCGAGCGCGGCGGAGAGGACGGCCGCGGCCGGCGTGCCCGGTTGCGGCTGCGGCTGCGACGACGTCCCGGGTCGGCCCGCCACCACCAGGGTGATCTCGCCCCGGATCTCCCGCTCGCGGGCCCATGCCGCCAGCGCGCCGAGATCGTCCCGGACGATCTCCTCCCAGGTCTTGGTCAGTTCGCGGCACATCACGGCCGCGCGGTCGGGTCCGAAGGCCGCGGTAAGATCGTCCAGTGTTGCGGGCAGCCGGTGCGGAGCCTCCAGGATGACCAGTGTGCGCCGCTCCCCGGCCAGTTCGGCCAGGCGTGACCGGCGCTCGCCCGGCCGGCGCGGCAGGAAACCCTCGAACACCCAACGGTCCGTGGGCAGCCCGCTGACAGCGAGCGCGGCGGTCACCGCGGACGGCCCCGGAACGACCGTCACCGCCACCCCGGCCGTGACGGCGGCGGCCACCACCCGGAAACCCGGATCCGACACGGCCGGCATGCCCGCGTCCGTGATGAGCGCGACGGTGGCTCCCGCGCGCAGGTGGGAGAGCAGGAAGTCCGCGCGGGAGGACTCGTTGGCGTCGAAGCAGGAGACCACCCGCCCGGTGATGGTGACGCCGAGGGCCGCGGTCAGCCGGCGCAGGCGGCGGGTGTCCTCGGCCGCGACGATGTCGGCGCGGGCCAGCACCTCGCCCAGGCGGGGGCTGGCATCGCGAACGTCACCGATCGGCGCACCGCAGAGCACCAGAGTTCCGGACACCCGCCGAGTCTGCCAGGTGCCACCACCTACATTGATGCGGTGGCGGTGACAGCGACCTATCCGATCGTGGACGGCGGCGAGCCGCGAACCACGGTCGTCACTAAAAGTAATCGCGATGGCCTGAGCCAGCGGGAGCGGCTGGCACCGCCGATGCCAACAGACCGGCTCGCCGGCTGGCTCGCGTCGCTGGCGATCGCGGCGGTCGCCGGTGTCCTGCGGTTCTGGCAGCTCACCGAACCGCGCGGCATCTACTTCGACGAGGTCTACTACACCCACGACGCCTACGGCCTGCTCACCCACGGCTACGAGCTGAGCGACATCAAGAGCGGGTGCGACGGCCCCGGGTTCGTCGTCCATCCGCCGCTGGGCAAGTGGCTGATGGCCGTGTCCGAGTGGCTCTTCGGGTACACCGACTGCGCCGGGATCCGCCACGGCAGTCCCGAACTGGGCTGGCGTTTCGCCTCCGCGGTCGCGGGGACGCTGGCGGTGCTCGTGCTTGCCCGGATCGCCAGGCGGATGTTCCGCTCGACGTTGCTCGGCTGTTTCGCCGGCCTGCTGCTCGCCTTCGACGGCCTGGCGTTCGTCCAGAGCCGGATCGGCATCCTCGACATCTTCCTGATGACCGGGCTCGTGCTGGCCCTGGCCTGCCTGGTCCTCGACCGAGATCACGGACGGGCCAGGCTGGCCGCCGGCCTCGTGGACGCCAGCAACATCCCCCTCGGCGGGCAAGCGAGCAAGGACGTATCCGAAGCGGGAAACGACAATCAAGAATCACTAAGTAGCCTCTACAAGACAGATAGTAATAAATTGCGCTTCGGGGCGCGTCTTGGCGCGCGCCCGTGGCGGCTGGCATGCGGACTGTGTCTCGGTGCGTCCCTGGGAGTGAAGTGGAGCGCCGTCTACACGCTCGTGGGATTCGCCGCGCTGGCCATCGCCTGGGATGCCGGGGCACGCCGGACGGCGGGTGCGCGACGGCCGGTCCTGGCAGCCGTGCGACGGGACGGGCCGCAGTGGTTCGTGAGCTTCATACCGCTCCCGGTCATCGTTTTCTTCGCGACGTGGACCGGATGGTTCGTCACCGACGGCGGTTACAACCGCCACCGTTTCGGTGACGGCGTGTGGGCGGCATTGCACGGCTGGTGGTACTACCAGCAGCAGATCTTCCACTTCCACGAGCACCTGGACGCCTCGCACCCGTACGCGTCCAAGCCGCTGAGCTGGCTGGTGCTGGGCCGGCCGGTCGCCTACTTCTACAGCACGCCCAAGGCCGGGGAGCCCGGGTGCACCTCCCCGGCCGGCTGCTCCCGGGAAATTCTCGCGATCGGCAATCCGGCGATCTGGTGGGTCGGGGTGCTGGCGCTGGTCGGGGTGCTGGCGCTGTGGGTCAGTCGCCGGGACTGGCGGGCCGGCCTCGTCCTGGTCGGCTTCACAACGTCGTTCCTGCCGTGGCTGGCCTTCCCCAACCGGACGATGTTCCTGTTCTACGCGCTGCCGCTGCTGCCGTTCCTCATTCTCGGGCTGACCGCGCTCGCGGGGGTCGCCCTGGGCCCCCGAACAGCCTCTGACCTGCGGCGACTGGTCGGTTCGCTGACGGTCGGCATCTACGCGATCGTCGTCGTGCTGCTGTTCGTCTACTTCTATCCGATCATGGCGGCGCAGGTGATCCCGACCTCGGCGTGGCGGGTGAGGATGTGGTTCCCCGGCTGGATCTGACGCGCCGCCGCCAGCCGGTCCGGCCCGCCCGGCCGACCAGGTCCGGGGGCGGGCCCGGGGGTGGCTCCGGCCGGGTCGGCAGATCCGGCCCGGCGCGGCGGCCGGCCGGCCTGGTCCGCGCGCGGACGAGCCGTAGCTGCGCCACCGCGAACGCCCCGGCCGGCGGCAGGCAGACCAGTACCGGCAGCAGGTAGCGATAGTCGAACACCGCCGTCGCGCAGGGCACCACCAGCAGAACCAGACCCATCCCCACCAGCAGCAGACAGTCCTGACGGATCCGGAGCAGCCCGTAGCCGGCGGCGGCCATCGCCGCCAGCACACCCATCAGCACACAGCCGGCGAGCAACGGCCCCGGGGTGAATCCGACCGACTGGTATCCGCGCAGCAGACCGCCCAGGACCGCGTCGTGGCGGCGGGGCGTGACCGCGCCGTCGAAGTCCCGCAGCGACCGGTGTATCTGCCAGCGGGGATCGGGATGCCCCGCCCGGAACTGCCAGGTGGCCAGGTACCAGTCCCGGGAGCCGACACGGCGCACCGGCTCGAAACAGTGCGTGACGTCGTGCGCCACCAGCCGGGTGTACTCCCTCGGCTGCGCGACGATCACCTTGAGGGCGAACCGCCGGAACACCGTGTTCGTTTCGGCGCCGAACGGGCCGAAGGCGGCTCGTGGGCTGTTCGCGTCCCAGTCGTAGTAGTTCGGGCCGGGCCGTTCCCCGGGCGGGTGCGGTGAGCACAGCGGCAGTTCGCGGGGTGTCACCTGGATGCGCGAGCAGTCCGCGAACTCGGCGACCCGGCCCCACAGGAAGAACCCGTCGGCGTTCTGCAGGGCGAAGTTCCCGTACACGGCGGCGAACCATGCCGCGTATGCCGCCAGGGGCAGGGTGACGCCCGCCCCGAAGGCGACGAGCCGGCGTACCCCGACCGACCGGGCGAGCAGGTACACCGCGGCGAGCACCGGCAGCACCAGCGCGACCGAGCGGGTGAGCGTGGCGGCCGCCAGCAGCGCGTCCGCCCCGGCGCACATGCTCCCGCTCGGGCGCTCACGCCACAGCAGCGCCAGGACCGCCGCGGTCAGCAGCGCCGCGAAGAGTGTCTCCGCCATGACCATCTGTTCGATGTTCACCTGGTAGGCGTCCAGCAGCACCGGCGCGGCCGCCGCGGCGGCCAACCTGCGGGACAGCCCCCGGTGCACCGACAGGCCGTACAGCGCCGCTCCGATCCCGAGACCGAGCAGATGTTGGACGACGGGCACGACCGCGATGGACGGCGACCAGGAGAACAGCTTCAGGAACGCGGAGTAGCCGAACGGCCTGACCTGGCCCGGGCGGAGTTCCTTCGCGTACCACAGGTAGGAGTAGGAGTCCCCGTAGAACTCCAGGGCCGGCCAGCAGGCGAACAACGCCGTGGCCCGCAGCAGCGCGCCGCCGGCCAGCAGTACCACGAACAACCGGTCCCGCACCCGTCCGGCTCTGAACCGGCCGCGTCGCGGTCAGACGCGTCAAGCCCGGCCGGGACGGACCCGGTCACGTCGAGCGCGATCACGTCGACGTCGGGCCGCCCGGCGAATCGCTCACGTAGCGCCCGCAGGCAGAACGCGTCGGTGTCGGAAACGGTCAGATGGTCGTATCCGCGCAGGCCCGCGGCGAATTCGCCCAGCCCCGACCCGACCTCCAGGATCCGTCGGCCGCAGTGCGGCGAGACCAGATCGAGCTCGAAACGCCGGTAGTTGGCCGCGGCCGCACCGCCGAGGTGGTTCTCCAGTACCCGTGGGTCGACCCCGCCCGGCGGGGCGGTCATGGCCGCCGCGGTCATCGCCCGTCCCCCGGCGTACCGACCCCGCTCCTCGGTGCGCCGGCTCCGTCGCTCGGCAGGCCAGGCTCCGGGGACTGGTCCTCCGGTCGGCTACTGGGTGCTCGCCCGCTCGCTGGCTCGCCGGGCCGTGGGCTCCCGGTGCCGCCGTGGGCGGCGGCGACGCCTTCCGTGGTCAGCAGGTGCAGGAAGAAGGAGACGAACCCGGTCCCGGCGCCGAGCACCGCTACCGTCATCGCCAGCAGTCCCGGTCGCGCCTGCTCCAACGCGCCGGCGCCGGTGACGATCCAGCGTCCCAGCACGGCCGCCTCGACAGCGCAGCCGACGACGAACAGGACGCCACCGGCCGCCAGGCCACGCTCCAGCGTGAAGTACCGGTACCCGCGGGCGAGCGGTGGACGCGAGTAGCCGGCCCGGCCGGACACGCGGTTGTGGATGTCGGTGAAGACCCCGAGCAGCACCACCTGCCAGCCGAGGACGGCGACCATCGCGGACAGCACCCAGAAATGGACGTCGAAACGGCGAGGACCGGCATCGGGAAGCAGCAGCGGGAGCACCAGTTGCCCGGCCATACCAGCAACGAGCAACAGCAGGCCCGGGATGACGAACAGGCTGCGGGGCGCGAGCGGCAACATGAAACGGACATGCCGCCAGCCGTCCCGCAGCGAACGGAGCTTGGACACACCGACCCGGCGGTGATCGGTGATCGGCACTTCCGCGACCCGCAGGCCGGAGCGGGCGGCCAGGATGACCAGCTCCGAGGCGAACTCCATACCCGCGCACCGGGGCCGCATACGCTCGTACGCGGCACGGGTGAACGCGCGCATCCCGGAGTGCGCGTCGGACGAGGCGGCACCGAAGAGCCTGTTGAGCATCCCGCTGAGCAGTGGATTGCCCCGATAGCGATGCGACCAGGGCATGGCACCTGGCATGATCTTCCCGCTGAAACGGGAACCGCGAACATGGTCGGCCCGCCCGGCCCGCAGTGGCTCGACAAGCGCCGCAAGCTCACGAAAATCGTACGAGCTGTCGGCGTCCCCCATCGCCAGATAACAGCCCCGGGCCACCGCGAATCCGACCAGGCAGGCATTTCCGTAACCCTGCCGCGATTCGGTCAGAACCCGTGCGCCGGCCGCACGGGCGACCGGAATCGACATGTCCGTGGAACCGTTGTCGACGACTATCACCTCTCCGGTGAGCCCGGTGTCGGCAATACCGGCGAATGCCCTGGCCACACAGATCCCGACCGACGCCTCCTCATCGAGACAAGGCATGATCACAGAAATCTCGACGCTACCGGGCGCACCGGCGCAGAACTCGACGGCAGCCTGATCGACCACGCCGGAATCAACAGCGCCAGCTCCGGGGCCGATGGCAACAGCAACGGAATCGACAACAGCATGGCCAGTACCTCTGGAAGCGACCGCGACAGCGCCCGGGCCGCCGGCAACGGCGCTGGAACCACCGGAGGCGGCGGAGGAACCCGAGGAACCCGAGGAACCGGAGGGATCGGAGGGATCGGAGGGATCGAGAACGGCGGCGACAGCGCCGGGAACAGCGGAAACGGTCATGACTGGGACGGGGAGCGCGACCGCGCCGCCCGCTTCCCGCATACCCCCCGCGGCGGAAGCGTCGGTGGTCGATCCACCCAGCTGGCGGGGAAGCCCGGTCCGTCCGGCTTCCTCGCCCGCCTGCCGGGAGACGGCTTCGGCCGGAGTCCCGGACCCGGCAGAAGCGTGATCGCAATCATGCGCGCACGGCCGTCGACCCCGCGGCGCGGGACGACCCGGGCCACCAACCGGGTCGTGAGGACCGCCGAGTTCTCAGTCACGAGACCTCCTGATGCAATCAACAATAGGCGCTATCTGCAACGGTACCGACGCTTAAAGTGAAGTAAGAGCAAGAGTGGACCGCGAGTCGCCTACTTTGAGCAAGGAATATCTTGCATTTAGCAATATCATTGTGTGAAGCACACCGATGCGCTCATCGGTTACCGGGGGGTGCCTGCCGGTACGACTACGCGATCAGGGATGGTGGGAGGAACCAAACCGGCTCCTCACAGCCGACACAGGAGGGAAGGAACCACCATGGCGGATGTCTCGGTGCGCTTTGCGATGACCGATGACAGCGAGATCGTGCTGAACCTGTCACTCACGCAGGCGATCCGACTGACCGAAGCCATCGCGTCCAAAGTCAGTCAGGCCATGACGGAACAGCCACCACGAGGCAGCCTCAACGGCAGCTCCTACGGCGGGCCGTCCGTGCGCCCCGGCCCTTATTCCACGTCCTGAGGACGTCCTGACGGCCGACGCACGGACCCCAGTCCCGGGCCCGCCCCCCGCCCGGCACAGGGACAGCCAGCCACCAGCGCCCCGGGGACGCGGGCCGACCGCCTGTCGGCGCGGTGCCGCCCAGCGACACCCACCAGCGCCCCGGGGAGGCGGGTACGGGAAAGCCGCGACGGGACCGCCTCCGGCGGGACGCGGATCCCCGACCAGGCCCGCAGCAGGCCCGCAGGACGTGAATGCGATGCTGCCGCGACAGCGGCGGCTCCACATTCGTCCTGGCCTTCCCCGGCTCCTCCGGTCAACCCACCACGAACGACCGGCCACAGCCGCAGAAATCCCCACGTCGCCACAAAGAAATCTCGCACAGACAAATCCCGTCAAGATCACTGACAGGTGATCGCAGACCCACCACAGACGACCAGCCATAGACGCAGGGGACCCCAAATTGTTGCAAAGCAACAATTTGGGGTCAGCCGGTCAGCTGGGCGATGAGGGCCCGTAGCAGGTCGAGGTCGCGGCGGCGGATCTCCGCCGGTGAACGGCCGTCCACGCCGGCGGGGACGAAGGATGCCCGAACGCTGCGCAGTTTCTCCCGCAGGTGCTGGACCGCGGGTGGCGGCAGCAGGCCCTCACGCAGGAGCAGGACGACATGCCCGCCGTGCTCGACGACGTCGACGGGGGCGGCCATGGCCATGGTCACGACCCGGATGCCGAGTGGCTCCACCCGGTCGTACACCAGGAGCAACCGATCCTCCGCGATGATCTCTGCCGTGCCGTCGTCCCACAGCACGGTTGCCCGGGGCGCCTCGAAGGGTAACCAGCCGGCCGCCTCGACCCGGACCCGCTCCTCACCCGGTGTGGGTTCACGGTGTGGCGCCGCGTGCACGGCCAGGACGGTCCCGCAGCGTGACCAGACCCCACCGCCAAGATCATCAACCGGGGACACCCGGTCGCCTTTGGCGAACATGACAAGACCGCCCTGACCATTCTGTGCCGTTGGTCCCTGCGCCGGCATGCTGTGATCGTAGAGTGATATGAACGACCGCCGACATGGACGCCCGGACCCTCACTCCAGATCCGCCCCAGATTGCGCCCATCTGAACACTTTTCGTTACGAATTTATGATAACCCCAGGTCAGGGCCGACCCGTCTCGGCCGTTGCTGGCAGGCGTCCGACCGACGATCCAACCCAATGATCATTTCTGTCTGACGTCGGACAACCACGAACTGGCCCCGCCCCCAGCGTTGCCAGCTCCGACGTCACCATCCGTAACATCGCCACCAGTAACGCCACCGGCAGCGGCGGTCCGTCGGCGGCACGCTCCACCAGTACGCGGCGCGTTCCTCCGGGACACCGCATTAGCGGCGAAGCGACGTCGGGCAGCACCGACGTCGACGGCGCAGGCCCGACGCGGTGTCGACGTGCTCCAAGGTAGCCCCACGACGATCGATCGGTATCGCCTGACACTTCGAGAAGTTGGCGCTCACAGGCCAGTGGCCGGACGTACGTTCGCGGAAGCCCCTGGCCGGGTCGGTGGATGCGGGTGGCTGGCGACGACTGGCGATGGATGGCGGCCGTCCGAACAGCGCCCGCGTGATCGAGGATCCACGGACACGGTCCGAGCGATGATTCTGTCGACAGCCCATCGGAGAGGCCACTCATGCGCATGACCGGTTATCCGCCCATCGAAGAGCACGCGGTCATCGGTGACCTGCGCACGGTGGCACTCGTCGCGACCGACGGCACCATCGACTGGTACTGTCCGCAGCGCTTCGACGGGGCCTCGGTGTTCGCCAGCCTGTTGGACGCCGAACGCGGCGGCTCCTTCCGCATCCACTGCCCCGATTCCCGGGCCAAGCAGCTCTACCTGCCGGACTCCAACGTCCTGATGACCCGTTTCCTCGCCCCGCAGGCCGTCGGCGAGGTCGTCGACTTCATGGTCCCGGTGGACAGCGACGTCACCGAGTCACCGCACGCGGTCGTCCGGCAGGCCAGGGCGGTACGTGGCCGGGCCGAGTTCTCGCTGCGCTGTCACCCGCGCTTCGACTACGGGCGGGTATCCCACACAGTGACGATCGTCGACGGCCAGGGCGCGGTGTTCAACTCCCCCGTCGGCAGCCTCACCCTGCGTACCGCCATCCCGCTGGCCAGCGACGGCACCGGCGTCACCGCGACGTTCGCGCTCGACATGGGGCAGAGCGCGGACGTCGTCCTGGAGTGGAACACACCGATCCGCCCGCTGGTGGACGGCGAGGCCGAACAGCTGTTCAACCGTACCCTGACCTACTGGCAGAACTGGCTGCGCCGCAGCCGCTACCACGGCCGCTGGCGGGAGATGGTGAACCGCTCCGCGCTCGTGCTCAAACTGCTGGTCTACCGTCCCACCGGAGCACTGGTGGCGGCGCCCACCACCTCCCTGCCGGAGGAGCTCGGTGGCATCCGCAACTGGGACTACCGGTACACGTGGATCCGCGACGCCGCGTTCACCATCTACGCGCTCATGACGCTCGGGTTCACCGACGAGGCCGCCGCGTTCATGGACTGGCTGGAACAGCGCTGTCAGGAGGCCCCCGGCGACAAGGGCCTGCACGTCCTGTACAGCGTGGACGGCAACGCCGACCTCGACGAGATCGTCCTCGAGCACCTGCGCGGCTACCGCGACTCGAAACCCGTGCGGATCGGCAACGGCGCCGCCGGGCAGCTCCAGCTCGACATCTACGGCGAGCTCATGGACTCGGTGTACCTCTACAACAAGCTCGCCGCGCCGATCTCCTTCCAGCTGTGGGAGGCGCTCTCCCGCCAGCTGGACTGGCTCGCCAAGCACTGGGAGGAGCCCGACGAGGGCATCTGGGAGACCCGCGGCGGCCGGCAGCGCTTCACCTACTCGGCGCTGATGACCTGGGTGGCCTTCGAGCGGGCATGCCGGATATCCCGGCAGCGTGGCCTGCCCGGCCCGACCAACGAGTGGAAGGAGTACGCCGGCCGCGCGTACCGGTTCGTCCAGACCGCGGCGTGGGATCCGGTCCGTGGCGCGTACATGGAGCATCCCGGGTCGTCCCGGCTGGACGCGTCCCTGCTGTGCATGCCCCTGGTGAAGTTCTCCGGGCGCACCGACCCCCGTTTCCTGTCGA